>JALHTN010000178.1 GCA_022865865.1 Anaerolineales bacterium | reverse complement strand
GTGGAGTGAACAAAGTTATACTGGACACCGCTGGACTCAAAAACCTGCCAAGCGAGGGGGCCACAATATTGGAATGTGCCTTGCCACTCGTAAAGGATCCTGTTTTCACAGTCTCAGATCAATTCGCCTTAGATCTCTCAATTGAGATCTTCCAATCAGATATCATGATCCCGCATATCGTTAAGCAGTTAACACCGCGCTTATATGGAGTCAACAATGGTGCGTTTATCGAAAGGCAAATCCCTGACGATGCGTATCAAGCGGGTTTAGATGGTGATTATTCACCATTATCTGACTGGAAAGAAAAGAATCGCGCACAAGCACTCGATATTATTGATGAGTTTTCCCCCTCCAAGATCGAACCTGTTTGGGGAAATGCACACGAATTTTTGCGTGGAGAATTACCATGGTTTGTCATGGCAGGTAGAGATGATAGCCGCCAAAAGGGGTATGAAGTCGCTTGCCTCGCAATTGATCAATTCCTTGAAAATGGCGGTCAGGCATGCTTTATCTTTTTCCCCATACCTGGAGATGAAGGGCTTTTGGGAATAAATTTCATTCAGGACCTGGCTGCGAAGAACCCATCGCACGTACTTGGTTTCCCCTTCTTATTCCGTGAGGGATATTTCCCTATCATGCGAGGGGCTACATATGGGATGATGCCTTCCTATTACGAACCGTTCGGTATGGCAAATGAATTCTTCCTGAATGGTGTCAGCTGTATCGGACGGGCAACCGGGGGGATAATTCAACAGATCGTACCGCATCGCCAGGCACATTCATTCAATGATTCAGTGGCAAGAAGAGCTGATCGTTGGCATGCTGCAACCTCCCCACCTTCAGGGTTTTTATTCAGGGAGCCCGATGGAATCCCCAGTGCGCTTGATGATTGGCTGAAGGTAAATGAAGCGGATTATTCAATTGAAGATAGGGCTTCCAACCGTCTTGAACAAAGAAAAGAATTCGCATTAATAAAAGCCATGGCAAGTGAGATGAGTTTATGTATCAAGGATGCAGCAGTTCTATACCAAGCTCACCGTGACAGGTACCTTGAGTCAATCATCAATGGAGCTGCTTTCATAACTTCTGATTTCTCTTGGGAAATATCTGCAAAAAAATATTTGGAGAAAATATTTAATTGAGATGGGGAAATATATTTGGTGGATTCCAATAGCTCAGATTTGAGACGTCCAAGACACCTTTCCTTGCGTGATATACTTCATTAAATCTCCCGGTCATTGTTATATTGTCAATTTATTTTTGATCGCAAATACCTAACTTTTAACTGGATCGATGTATTTTCGGAGGCAGCGATGGAATTTACACACTTAGGTCGCACTGGTTTAATGGTAAGCAAATTATGCCTTGGGACAATGAATTTTGGTCCACAGACTGATGAAGAGACCAGCCATCACATCATGGATCGCGCTTTGGAGTTGGGAATCAATTTCTTCGATACCGCCAATGTTTATGGATGGGAATTAGGTGAGGGTGTCACGGAGCAAATCATTGGTCGCTGGCTGGCTAACGGCGGTGGGAAAAGGGAAAAAATTGTCTTAGCTACGAAGGTGTATGGCAGAATGGGTGAAGGTCAGAATGAGCGTCGCCTCTCTGCCAAGCACATTCGCCAGGCTTGTGATGACAGCTTGAAAAGATTGCAAACGGATTACATAGACCTGTTTCAAATGCATCATGTTGATCGGGCTACACCTTGGGAAGTGATTTGGCAGGCAATGGAGCAATTAGTATCTCAAGGAAAGGTGCTATATGTAGGCAGCAGTAATTTTGCCGGATTGCACATCGCCCAGGCTCAATTTTCAGCCAAAGAAAGGCATTTCCTCGGACTAGTAAGTGAGCAAAGCCTGTATAACTTGATCGATCGCATGATTGAACTGGAGGTCGTTCCTGCTTGTCGTGAATTAGGTTTGGGAATTATCCCTTACAGCCCCCTCTCAGGGGGTTTGCTTGGAGGGGTATTGCAAAAAGAATCTCAAGGTAGGCGATCTTCAGATAATATCAAAAAGAAGGTCACAGAATACGCCGATCAGCTGCGAACATACGAAGCTTTATGCAGCGAAATTGGTGAAGAACCGGCTAATGTAGCTCTCGCTTGGTTGTTAACCAATCCAACAGTATCTGCACCCATAATTGGTCCCAGAACCATAGAGCAATTGGATACCAGCCTCAAATCACTTGAGATCAGTTTTTCAGATGAGCAATTAGTAAAACTTACCAGCATCTGGCCTGGGCCCGGTGGTGAAGCTCCTGAAGCTTATGCCTGGTAATCTATTTACCCCTTGATAACCATAAATAATTGTATTTTTAACTGAAATCTCGGATTATATGCGCCATCAGAATCAAGGTATATCAAACTATGTTCGCAAAACCAATTCTCTCATCCTGGTTACTCACCTTTTTTGTATTTGTTATTAATTATGCCGGGTTTTCGGATGCAGGACCTTCCTGGATTTTGGACAACCAAAATAATGATTATTCAAAAGATTCTTTTCCATACCAACGGATTTCCCTATCTGAACAGTCAAGTTCTGCAACCGTTACGCTCGTTTTCAACCTTCCAATCATTGAACAAAGCGCTCCGACATCAACTCCACTTCCCATGGAAGGTTATCCTGCACCAGAATCTGGGGTTGAGATCGTTCCTGGTACACCAACCCCCTCCCCTATACCAATTCAAACCGGCTCGGTAAACGTGCCTATCGTTATTGGAGCCCTCGCGATCATCATCGTTATCCTATTAGCATGGTTTTTTCTTGGTTACTTACCAGCAAGAAATAAAGGAAAACTCTCCTAAAAACGATCAACTTCATCCCCACATATTGGGGTGAATTCACGATTGATATATCAAATATCGAATGTAATCATTCTGTAATAATCTCACGATAAGATCGGAATATGGAGCACCCAAATGACCGCCGAACTAATCTTAATCGTCGAGGATGAACCAAGTATTGCTGAAGTGGTTGGACTCTATCTTAGAAGATCAGGATATCGAGTAATCTTTGCCAGCGACGGTTTTGAAGCACAAAACAAAATTGAATCACAATCACCTGATCTGGTTGTGATGGATCTGATGCTGCCCATCATCGACGGTTTTGAGCTCACTCGCTGGCTGCGCAATCGAAGCAACACGCCTATAATCATGCTCACTGCCAGGAGGGACGAGGTCGACCGGATCGCAGGTTTGGAAATGGGGGCAGACGATTACATCATTAAACCATTCAGCTCCCAAGAGGTCGTTAGCCGGGTTCGAGCAGTCCTACGCCGGACCAATCCACAACCAGATGAGACTACCGAGAAACCGCTAAACTTTCCATCAATGGTGATAGATCCCCAGACCAGATTGGTAACCATCGATGGTGAAGAGATCACCCTTACTGCAAAGGAATTTGACACCCTCTGGTTGCTTGCTCAGCATCCAAGACAGGTATTCACCCGCAACCATGTGCTTGAACGGGTGTGGGGTATATCAGATTATATCGATCCCAGCACAGTAACTGTCCATATTCGGAGATTACGAGAAAAAATTGAACCAGACCCTTCCACTCCACAGCATCTGCTTACCGTTTGGGGAGTAGGATATAAATTTGAACCCTGACCAACTCTTTCATTTTTATCTGGCAGGGCTTTCTGAATTAATCAATCATGCAAACGAAATTCTCCTCTATCCGATTATCGGCAGCTAGCCGTTTTATTCTTGCCTTACTGATAATCCTTACGCTATCGGTTATTGGATTTTATCTGGTCTTCAATCCTCCAATGGATGAAGTCTGGCTGATCACCGGCTTTCTGCTTATCACAACCATCATTTCCGCAATTGCAGGATACGCAGCCTACCGGTTGGGCTGGATGAATCGATCACCTAATATTCGCACTGCACTTTTGGGCAGTTATGCTTTAGCTTGTTTATTGACTTTCATCAATGTATGGTTAACCGCCAGGTTGATGTTTGCCGATCAACATGACCTTCTCTTGGGTACTGTGCTGCTCATTTTCGCAGGTGCGATTGCTATGGCACTTGGATACCTGCTATCATCATCATTTCTTGACCGCATCCGATCTATTGATGAAGCTGCCAAGAAAATTGCGAGTGGCAATTTATCCTCCCGGGTACCTATTGAAGGTCGTGATGAGCTAGCAGATTTGGCACAAACATTCAACCATATGGCTTCTCAACTTGAAGAAGCAGCTGAACAACGAAAAGAACTTGAAACTCTGCGAAAAGAGTTGATTGCCTGGATTGGTCACGATTTACAAACACCCCTGACAAGCATATCAGCAATCATTGAAGCCCTTGCTGACGGGATGGTTCAAGATCAAGAAACTGAACATCGCTACTTCGAAACTGCAAAGAAGAACATTTCAGCACTTTCTCACTTGATCGACGATATGTTTCAAATGGCTCAAATCGATGCTGGTGGGCTTGAACTCAACTATGAGTCTGTTTCCATTTCAGATTTGATCTCTGATTGCCTGGAAAGTTATACAGAAATCGCTAAACGTAAGGAGATCATCTTGCGTGGGAGAGTGTCTCCGGATATTGGTGAGGTAGAAATTGATGCCCGGCGGATCAACCGGGTATTAACCAACTTGATTGACAATGCCTTGCACCATACTCAAGATAGAGGCCTGGTGGAAGTCATCGCTAGTCAAACAATCCAAGAAATCATTGTAATTGTCGAAGATAATGGTGTAGGGATATCCACAACTGACTTACCACATATCTTTGAGCAATTTTACCGGGGGAATAGCTCACAACCCAGCGTAAAACGTAGAACAGGATTAGGTTTAGCGATTTCAAAAGGGATCATTGATGCACACGGGGGTGAGATTTCTGTTACCAGCCAACCAGGTCATACCCGATTTACCTTCACCATCCCCTGCAAGCCTCAGCGATAAACCAGCTCAAATCTCCTGGACACCGCACACATCTTCATTGACAGACCTGATTTCATCATGTAAACTGACTGCCGATGAATATACCTACTCTGATATTCGGGGGTCTGATAGCCACGCTATATGGAGCCATTTTCCACTTCATCCGGGGTGGTAGTTTAGGCAGGATGTTTGTGTATATTATTCTCAGCTGGGCTGGATTTTGGTTGGGCCATTTCCTCGCACAGAGATTTGAATGGGGTTTCGTCAACGTTGGATCCCTCAATCTGGGTATCTCCTCAATCGCCAGCATTGTATTCATGATTATTGGCTATTGGGTTTTCTTCGGAAGATCAACCGCAAATTCAGCAAGTAATTGAATTCACTTGTTTCGTAAAGTTGTTTTGATCGGAGCCTTTGGGGGATATGAGTCAATTCACCGATAAGCAAATTTATTCATACATATATCTACAATTTTACGATTGAAGAAAATTAGCCCCAAAACAACTTGCTCGCTAACTGAAAAGCTTTCGATTTAATCTATGCTTGCAGATTTTCATATTAGCTGGAACAAGCTTAACCAATTATCTTCGTGGTAAGATTCCGGCAATAAATTTCAGCACCCAATAAATAAAGGATAATTCTTCATGGAACGTATCGAATCTTTGCTTTCAGCCAGGTCTTTTCTCGCACCGCAATTAGTCGCAGATCGGATCTTTTTTATAAGTAACTTCAGCGGTCACCTCAGCCTCTATGCAATGGATTTCGACGGCAGCGTACCTGAACCACTTTTACCACCTGATATCGCCCTTCAAAATCCACACTTGATGCCCGGATATTCATTCTATGTCTTTCCCAATATTGAGAAGATATTGATAATGATCGACGCGGATGGGAATGAGGAGTATCAGCCAATGCTAATTCCCGTTCATGGTGGCTATCCAAAACCAATTTTTGAGGAACAGTTCGCTGATTATCGCACGCAATTATTAGAATGTGATCCAGTTCTAAATATTGTGTACTTTTCTGCAGAATCCAAACAGGAACAGATCAATCAGAGCTATCAGGGAAATTTAAACACGAATGAAATTAAATTTCTCGCCCAAAGTCAGTGGGGTGCATATATCGCTGGGGCATCCAGCGACCACCAACAAATTGTGCTTCTCGATGTGTATACTATGGGAGACCATGTAGGTTATCTTTGGGAAGCGAATATCCCCGAACCCAAATTAATCTTCGGCACACCTCTTGAGGAGCGCCAGGATAACCAAGAAATCCCTTTAAACAGCATCACTGAAGCATATTTCACCCCGAATAATGGCTTGCTGTTCCCAACATCACTGTTTGAAGATGCCTATGGATTGGGTTATTTTCCCCTTGACGATCCAAGTTCAGTAGAAAAAATCGAGATTAACGGAATTCTTCACGCCGGGGTTGGGGAATTCGAAGGTCTCAGGCACACCAAAGATGAGCGCTACTCCTTATAATTCAATATCGATGGATGCTCCTGGTTGTATGAAGGGGTTTTCCATGAAGATGAACACCTCATGCAAATCGACACAGTAATTTGTGGCACAGGTAGATTAACCGATGGGGTAATTGAAGAATATCATTATGACAGCATTTCGGATCGATATATCATGTCTTTCTCTACCGCTACTTACCCATCCCAAATTATTACGGTTAGCGGATCAACCCGGGATGTAATCCAGCTGCATACAAATGAAAGAATCCTGGGGTTATCACCTGATTTGCTTTCACCGGGTGAGGACGCTTCATTCACATCATTCGATGATACCCGGGTTTCCGCAAGATTATATATTCCATCCAGTGAGAAAAGTTATGAACCTCCTTACCCGTTGGTATATTATATTCATGGCGGCCCACAAAGTCAGGAAAGACCCGATTTCTCATGGTTTTCAATGCCATTAATCCAATTTCTTACCTTGAAAGGTTTTGCTGTCTTTGTGCCAAATGTACGCGGCAGCACAGGCTATGGATTGAGCTACTCGAAAGAAGTTGATGGCGATTGGGGGGGTAATGATCGCCTCGATCATGCTTTTGCCATGGAGAAGGTATTGCCCAATGATGAGCGCATAGATCTTTCTCGTGCCGGAGTGATTGGACGTTCATATGGGGGTTACATGACCTTGACTTTGGCTGGTCGCCATCCAGAATTATGGTCTGCAGCGGTTGACATGTTTGGACCTTATGATTTACTTACCTTCTCAGAAAGGCTTCCCGAGACCTGGAAACCTTACTTTGCCATCACGCTCGGGGATCCAGTTGATGACCGAGAATTCCTGGTTGAGAGATCTCCCAACACCTATATCAACAACATCACTTTTCCAATGCTTGTAATTCAGGGGAAAAACGATCCCCGCGTAGTAGAAAAGGAATCCCGTGAATTAGTCGAGCAGCTAATTAGAGATGGAAAAGAAATTGATTACTTGGTATTCGAGAATGAAGGTCATGATATATTGAAGTACGAGAATCGTGTCACCTGTTACAACAGGATTACTGAGTTCTTTGTTTCACATTTGAAACCAGAATAGTGTCCCAGACCAGTAAAACAGCCCAAAATGGCGACATTGCCCAACTTGTTGGGGTCAGCCATAAAAACTTTATCATCCAGCTCCAAAAAGGAGAGATTCTGGAGACTCATCGCGGTATCCTAACACACGATGATTTGATCGGGAAAAAGTGGGGCAGCCAAGTTTTCAGCCATATCGGGAATCCGTTCTACTTGCTGCAGCCCTCACTTGGAGATTTAATCACTGCTACTCGTAGGACTACACAAATTCTTTATCCAAAAGATATTGGATTTATTCTGATGAGCATGGGAATTGGTCCGGATCAACACGTGCTTGAAGCAGGTACAGGCTCTGGGGCGATGACAACTGCCCTCGCACACGCTGTCGGTCCTCGTGGTCATGTTACCACGTATGAATTGCGCGAAGAGATGATTAATTTAGCTAGGAAGAATCTTTCCCACCTGGGAATGCAGGACCGGGTTACCTTCAAACATTCCGATATCAAGAATGGATTTGATGAAACAAATGTGCTCTCCCTATTCATGGACATACCCACTCCTGAAAGTTACATCCCCCAAGTAAAAAAAGCTCTTGTATCAGGCGGCTTTTTCGGATGTATCGTTCCTACAACCAATCAATTAATTCAATTACTGCCTGTTCTTCGGATGGAAGACTTTGCATTCATCGAGATTTGTGAGGTTCTACTCCGCTACTACAAACCAGTACCACAGCGATTGAGACCAACAGATCGGATGGTAGCTCATACAGGATTTCTTGTTTTCGCTAGACCGGTCATCCCATCCGATGAAATTGAACAATTTGAAAAGAAATAGAATATATCGATGCCATAAGAAATATTTTTGGATAATGATTGAGTGATAATGACTTCAAAGATCATCAAGCTTTCCGAACAAGAGATTTCTAACCGACTGGCTCAAATCGATCATGCGGATGAAACCAAAAGGGAATACAATCCCCGCTTTCCGGCTGAATTCTTCAATGAATATCCACAAAATGCGGCCGTACTCGTTCCCATCCTTAAAATATCCCAAGAATGGAATGTCCTCTTTACCCGTAGGACCTCATCGCTCCCAGAACACAGCGGACAAGTCGCGTTCCCTGGGGGTAGAGCAGATCCAGAAGATGGTACACCAGAAGATACAGCATTGAGAGAAGCTGAAGAGGAAATAAACCTCAAACCGAGCCATGTTAAGATTTTAGGTCGCTTGCGGGAATTACGTACCATCAGTAATTATTGTGTCCAGCCGGTGGTTGGTAGGATCCCCTGGCCTTATGAGTTTATTTTAGCAAAAGAAGAGGTCAGCCGTGTATTCACCATTCCTTTGGAATGGTTGGCTGACCCTAAAAATCATGAAATTCAATACCGTGAGCTCCCCAAACCTCACTCACCTGTTCCAGTCATTTATTTCAATCGCTTTGACAGCGAGTTGCTCTGGGGAGTTAGCGCAGAGATTACGCTAAATTTCTTGGAATCTCTGCAGCTAACTAACACCCGATAAGAGATTATTCTTCTTCAGCTGACTCTTCTTCCTGATCCTCGCCTTCCTCATGTTTTCCACGTTCCAGGATTTCAGGTTCCATGTCCTCTTCGATCTCGATCTCTTCCACTTCCTCAACCTCTTCAGCTGCCTGTGCAATCACCACAACTACCACATCTTCCGGATCATTGAGAATTACGACACCTTCCGGAGCAGTTAGATCACGCACCAGGAGGCTATCACCAATATCAGTTAAACCAGAAATGTCTACCTCTAATCGATCTGGTAAACTCGTCGGTAAACACTCAATGGAAAGTTGCTCAAGACTCGGCACAAGAACACCTAAATAGGTATCAATCGCAGGTGCTATTCCGATCAATTTAATATTTACATCAGCACGCACTGTCTCAGTCAATGAGACCGCTTGGAAATCAATATGGATAATTGAGCGGCGAACTGGATTTCGCTGTTTATCCCGCACAAGAGTGTAATGCTTTTCCCCATCAATATCAAGAACAATCAGTGCGGATGGAGATATCGAATCCAATGTTTTACTCGCATCTCGAAAATTTAGCGAGATCGAGATCGGCTCGATATTATGTCCATAAACCACTGCTGGCAATAAGCCATCCCTTCGCAAATTCTTCACCTTTTTGCCAATCACCTCTCGGCGATTCGCTTCAAATACAATTTCCTCCATAACATCCTTCCTAACTTGGATAATGAGTCTTTCCAGGGAAAGAACCATTAATCTTCAGGTTATTATTCAAATGAATTTTCCTACAAGCAAAATAAGCGCGCCTCCATCCGGAGACGTCTCCTTATCGCAACGAATTTTATTCGTTTTCCTCCCATACGTCAAGCGTAATAATGAAAACACTGGGATTTCGAGCAAGGTATGATAAACTCAGTCGAATATTTTATCATCTATGCAGGGAATCTGGTTCATCAATTAAGATATGTCTCGATTACGATATGTATTCATCATTTCATTCGTTGCCGTAGGTTTTTTGAGCGCCTTCCTTTCTGGATATTTTCTAAATTCTTATTTTTCACCTCGTCCAAATGAATTCCCAATTCTCAATCAATCTTATAACATACTAATTAATCATTCATTTCTGGATCTACCCGGACATTCTACACTTGAATATGGGATGATCAGAGGTTTGCTCCTTTCCTCGGAGGACCCTTACG
>JALHTN010000177.1 GCA_022865865.1 Anaerolineales bacterium | reverse complement strand
GAACGTGACCAATATGTTAAAGCTGGAGATTTCCTTGGATTGAGCGGGGAAACCGGCAAAACTTCCGGTCCGCACCTGCATTTTGAGGTCAGATTAGACGAGAATGGCTTCTTCTCCACCAGAAACCCAGAGTTGTGGCTTGTTCCCCCACAAGGTTGGGGGGTGCTGGCCGGAAGGGTGATGAACACTGGCGGTCGAAAAATAGAGGGACAATTGGTTATCATACGACCCATGGAGGGTGAGCAGTTCTGGCGCG
The DNA here is from genome assembly GCA_022865865.1 of Anaerolineales bacterium. The sequence goes on along the minus strand of JALHTN010000177.1, from coordinate 1,596 downwards.
CCAATTCCTACCATCGCGGCAATGTCAATTCAGATGACTATTACCAGGAGAACCTGGTCATCAGCGATCTCCCTGCTGGAAGATATAAGATAGTGATCAACTACCTTTCAAAGATTTATTCCCGGGAGATTGAAATCTACCCGGGCCTGGTCACTTATTTCTCTTTCCGGGGAAGAAGCGGGTTTACCTCTGAGGCTCCACCACTCCCGGGAGGGGATTTCAACCCACTGCAAACACCTTGACATACAGAACATCTGTGCTAAACTAATGGGGGAGACCAGGCGAACAACCAAATAATTTCAATAAAATCTGTTTACGTATTGCGATTTTTTCCACTACCGGATACAATCCTCAACGGTACTCATTACCTCGTGATCAGGAGATAATCTTCATGGCTAGTAAGCAATCAACCACTTCAGAAGAAATGGATGAATCACGCCAAATCGCTTTAGACAAGGCTCTAGGTGATATAACCAAGCGTTATGGAGATGGCACCATCATGCGTCTTGGCGAATCCCATCTCTTGGATGTTGATATTATCCCGTCCGGGTCACTTTCACTGGATATCGCCCTTGGTACTGGTGGTATCCCCCGCGGACGAATAACAGAGATCTATGGACCAGAATCTTCGGGCAAAACGACCATCTGTCAGCACATCGTCGCTGAATCACAAAGATTGGGAGGCACCTGTGCCTTCATTGATATGGAACATGCCCTGGATCCGTCTTACGCCTCACGCTGCGGTGTCGATGTTGACAGTTTGTTGATCTCCCAACCTGATATGGGTGAACAAGCTCTTGAGATCACCGAAACTTTAGTCCGTTCTGGTGCTGTAGACGTGGTCGTTATTGACTCAGTAGCTGCCCTGGTACCACGCGCTGAAATTGAAGGCGATATGGGTGATTCACCCATGGGAATGCAAGCTCGCTTGATGTCACAGGCCTTGCGAAAACTATCGGGTGCAATAAAACAGACCAATACATCGGTGATTTTTACCAACCAGCTGCGCCAAAAAATTGGTGTCATGTTTGGCAATCCTGAAACCACCACCGGGGGAATGGCGCTAAAATTTTATGCCTCCGTTCGCCTTGATGTACGCCGCATTCAATCGATAAAGATTGGTTCTGAGATCATCGGCAACCGTACACGTGTGCGTGTCGTGAAGAACAAAGTCGCGCCTCCCTTCCGCACAGCTGAATTCGACATCATGTATAACGAAGGTATTTCGAAGTCTGGTGATATTCTCGATTTAGCCACCGAACTTGCGTTAATCGAGAAGCGGGGCTCTTTTTATTCCTATGGCGACATCCGGCTGGGTCAAGGTCGAGAGAACGCAAAAGGCTTCTTACGGGAACACCCAGACATGATGTCAGAGATTGATTTGGCGATCCGCCAACAAACGCTCAGTGGAATCATGCCGATGGCGGTCGGCGTGGATGAAGAGATCGATCTATCTGAAGAAGAATAATCATTGATCGGGATTTCATCAATGTGAAATATTCCCTTCTAATTATATTTTGGATTGCTTTATTTCTGGTTGCCTGCACTGGTCAGGCAACCCCAACTATCTATATCCCGGCCACACGCGCAAGTACT
>JALHTN010000176.1 GCA_022865865.1 Anaerolineales bacterium | reverse complement strand
TTCGTGTCTGTATCTTATATGTGCTGGGCATACCGCCGGCGGCGAATGGTTGTACAGGGCGATCAGATTACCTATCAATGACACGGAGGACAGAATGCACAAGGTATCAATTCCTATTCGTGATGAGACAATCCAAAGTCTCAAAGTTGGTGACCCCGTTCTGCTATCCGGTGTAATGGTAACGGGCAGGGATGCAGCCCACAAATGGATGGTGGAGACCTTTATCAAAAAGACACAGCCTCCAAAGGCCGAAGATCTTCAAGTTTACGAATCCTTAAAACCTGTGCTCGAGGGTGGCGTGATCTATCACTGCGGCCCGGTTGTCGCCGGGCTGGATACAAAAGATTATAAGTTTGTCGCTGCCGGTCCCACAACCAGCACCCGGGAAGAACCTTACCAGGGAGATGTCATGCAGCACTTCAATCTAAAGGGTGTGATTGGAAAAGGAGGGATGGGACCTAAAACGTTGGCTGCCTGCCAGGAAGTCCCTGGGGTATATTTTCACGCCGTTGGTGGTGCAGCCTCCTTGATCGCCCAATCAGTCGAAGAAGTGCTCACGGTTTATAAATATGAATTCGGAGTGCCTGAAGCGATGTGGGTTATCCGGGTGAAGGATTTCCCTGTCGTTGTTACCATGGATGCTCATGGGAACAGCCTGCACGCCGATATCGAGGCTGCCTCTCAGGCGGCTTTGGATGGGTTGCTCGCCGAAGCCTGATACTCCCAATTCGAAATGACAGATATTAAGGCATTGCTGACTCCCCTGATGCGGTGGTTCATGTTTGCTATGGTGATGGCGAACATTGGCGGATCAATGTATAGCATCCTGCTGCCAATTTATCTCACCAAACTCGGTGCCAGCGTGGTTCAGGTTGGGTTGGTTTTCACGCTGTCCTCCGTGGTGATCCTGGTGCTGCAGATCTTTGGCGGTTGGGTCTCCGATTCAATTGGACGCCTGCGAGCCATTGCTATCGGCAGTGTCGGTGGTGTGATTGGTTTTGCCCTGATGCTGCTGGCCAATTCCTGGGAAACCATGCTGCTCGCCATATCAGTCAGTCAAATTCCCTACGCCCTGGTCGGACCCAGCTTTGGCGCCTTCATCGCCGAGAATTCGACTCATGAAACTCGTGGACAGGTTTACGGAATCACCGATACCATTTACCAGATCACCGGGGTGATCGGTCCTCCATTGGGAGGCTTTATCGCCGGGGTATACGGCTTCAAACCAATGCTCTTCGTGGCAGCCATTTTCTATACCATCGCAGCCGGTTTGCGCATCTGGATGGCTACCACCATGCGTTCACCGGAAGAATCATCGCCCCAGAAGCTAACTGCAAAATCCTTTAAAAGCAGTCTGACCCTGATGATCGGTATGGTCCTCGGCGGCGGTGTGGTCACCTGGATCTTCATCACCGATGGTGTCCGCGATATTGCCTTCCGTCTCTCCAGTGAGCTGCAGCCGCTTTACCTGGAACAGATCGCCGGGATCCCGCTCATACAGATCGGCTTGCTGGGAGCGATCTTTTCAATTGGCATGATGTTTACCCCCATTCTCTCGGGACGCATCTCTGATAAATATGGTGAGCGGGTGCCGATCTCGCTGGGCTTCTTGATGAT
>JALHTN010000175.1 GCA_022865865.1 Anaerolineales bacterium | reverse complement strand
TATCTTTGATATGGGTTGGTAAATCTGGACAAGTGAATCATCAATAATAAATTTCCTCAATTTTTTGTTTTTGATTATTTACAGTCTCTCCGCTTGATGCACATTTAGAGCGTAGGATGGGTGCTACACAAGGCTAGCTGTAAGCGAAATGAATTGGAATCTCGCCACAGATAAGACAGCCAATAACGAATGGGGAACCAGTCGCTAAAATTCAAGGCGTTTATATTTTTCAGGGATTGGAATATCACACCCAATCAACGATTTATTATAGTATAGCCCAGCAGTTTGATCTATGTATGGATAAAATCCTGACCGAATAATTCCCCTGGGGGTCAGTGCGCAGTTAGAGGCTAATGCTCATTCATGCGAGATTAGCACGATGGGTGAATGACAAAAAAGTTATCAAGTCTTTTGATGTCGGATCTTAAACTTGAAAGAAGAGTTGAACGCTATCCGATGCTCACCTTCCAGCCGATCTCAAAGTTTAAGCATTGATCTGGATCAAAATTCCTCATCTGGGCCATACTCAATCTCGCCCGTGACATTTTCAATATCGGTTTGACCCGTATGATGATCAATTTCTAGAGCAGCAGATTCTTTGATAGCTAAAGCATCACCTGAAATTTGGTCAGCAATAGAATTCTCTGCTGGTGTATCTTTGCTGGGTTTCTTCTCTTCTTTCGATATTTCAGCCTTTTGGGCAGACTCGCGGTGATCAAACCGCGCATCAAAACCCCATAATTCTATCCCAATACCATGGGGGGTGTGGAAGGAACTGATTAGAAATGCAGAGTTATCGGCAACCCGAGAAGGCATCTGGTCAAACTTTACCCCTCGTCGCTGCAACTCAAGAGCTGTATCAGTGATGTTCTCCACCATGAACTGCAGCCGGATAGCCCTAGGAGGTGTGGCAGATTCACCATCCTTGGTTGGAACCACCGAGAAATAGAAATCACCGCTTGGGCTGGTAAACATAGCGTAATCGGGATCAAAAGCATTTACCGGGAACCCGAGAATATCGATGAAAAATCCTACTTCGGCGGGGAAATCAGCAACCTTGTATTCAATGCATTGCTTCCAGCTGCTGCCCCATGAAAATGGGAATGGATGCGTTGATTTTTTCCATAGTCGATCCCAATCACCGCGGGTGACGGCTCGTTTGGCGATGTCAATACGCGCCTTCCCATAAGCCCGGTATCTGGGATTAATCGGATAAGTGGTTTCCGGTTTTCTAAATATCTCCAGCATAGGTTCCTTCCTTTCAGTTCGACCTGCTGTTTCTGATTTTTCGATCACTCTTGGGAAGGACCTTCCCAAGCATAGACAGACAAATCGACTCGCTCACTTTCATTAAACTTAACGCCTTCAGACTCCAGCATAGTCCGCTGCTGCTCCCCCCCGCCGCTTTTTCGTAAGCTGACTTTGCCTTGGGAATTGATCACCCGCTGCCAGGGAACATCAGATGGGCAGGCTGCCATTGCGCCCCCAACCATGCGCGCCCCACGAACCTGGTACGCTCGTTCGCTCATGCCAGCCGGTGCAGGGAGAAAAGCTGCGATGCGGCCATATGTGCTGACCTTACCCGCGGGTATCTGGCGTACGAGCTCCCAAACCAGTTCAAAATATACCGTTCGATTTGCAGGTGAACTATATTGAGATGCCATCACAATATCTCTCCATTGCGGCAGGGTGCCAATTGCTCGTATGATCTACATTAATATAGCACGAACATATGTTCTATGTCAAGCGGTTTTAAAGAGATTTTGTTTTCCGTGTGAAGTATTTCACACCGGGAAGTAAATCAACTGCATAAACTTTAATACACCTGGTTTACTGACAGCTGCTCCATTATCAGATAAGATCAGCATACCTAACAATCGAGACCATGAATTTGATAAGAGAAGGAGTTTATCATGAACGAATTAAATCTCGACCCCGGTCTCCGACAAGCTTTCAATCAACAAACACACCAGCGATTAATCGCCGAAGCAAACCATGCACGGATGGCAAAGAGTGTGAGAACCAAAAACCCTGATCTGAGCGAGGTAAAGCAGTATTCCCTGCGAGCGAAAATCAAGGATATTGGTCAGGTCATCAGGGAATCTGTTTCAACCATCGTGACCATATTAAAGACGAACAGCACTTCCGCGAGCGCATAATTCTTCCCATCGGAAACTGCTTACATACCCCGGCTTCAGCACCAATTCAGAGGGTTGGTGCTGAGGCTTGATCACTTGCGAATACAAGCAAACACAATTGTTCTTCTCAGCACTCGTGGGATTTTTGCACTTGAAGAGCGAAGTTGTCGACTCCGAGAGAAAGCCCTCCTACTGGTAAATTCATTCGTAATTTGGATTATAATAGTAGTAATAAGATTCCTTCCTTCGATTCACTGGTGAGGGTGCTTGGGAAGGGATTTCTGGTCATTTGAATTAGGTAGCCAGGTTAACATGCTCATCATGGTTATCTTTCATATTGAGCAGGGGGCATCGACCAGGTTGAGGGTGTGCGCTTCACATAAAAGACCTCATTCTCAACCCTGCTCTACTTCTCCGCACACCCTCGCGCTAAATATAAATTTTTGTTAAATAGATAGCCTGCAGCCACATTCCACTTGCTAGGGAAAGGTTGAACAAGCAAAAGGAACCTGAACACATTTGTATACGCCATCCGAAAAGATCAATGAGCTCATACCCAGGAATCTTGAGGGGATTATCAATCCATCCCAATCTAAACGTCATTCTCATTAAACTCAAGTATGAACATGCCCGACAACGTTAAGCAGCAGATCGTCGAATTAAAGAACGCCATCGCCACGCTTGAATCACAACGCGCAGTGCTGGGTGATGCGGTTGTGGAGGCTTCCATATCTGCTTTGCACAAACAGCTGGCTGAACTTGAGCGGGAAACTGAACCACCAGACAGGCATAAGAAACTCGTCAGCATGTTATTTGTTGACATTGTGGGATCGACATCGATCGGCCAGCATCTTGAACCTGATGAAATTCTAGAGATCATGGATGGCGGTTTGCAGCGCCTGGCCAGACCAATCGAGGCGCATGGCGGGCGGGTGACGCGCTTCATGGGTGATGGTTTCAAAGCTGTGTTCGGTGAACCAACGGCACAGGAAAATGATGCCGAAATGGCAGTCCGAGCTGGTCTCGAGATATTGGAAGATGCCAAGGCTTATGCCGTCGAGCTGGAAGAAAAATGGCACCTGACCGGTTTTAATGTGCGGATTGGTATCAACACTGGCATGGTTGCCATCGGGGGGATCACCGAATCAGATGACACAGTGATGGGATTGACGGTAAATCTAGGAGCTCGCCTGGAAAGCGCAGCTCCGATCGGGGGCTTATTAATTTCACAGACCACTTACCGGCACGTGCGCGGCATATTTGAATTTGAATCTCTACCTCCCGTGGAAGCCAAGGGATTTGATGAACCGATCCCGGTTTACCTGGTTGTTGGATCAAAGCCAAAAGCTTTTCACACCAAAACGCGCGGCGTGGAGGGTGTGAACACCCGCATGATCGGTCGCGAAGCAGACCTCAAACGCCTGCAAGATGCCTACTTCGCTGCGGTTGAAGACAGTGAATGTCAGGTTGTCACGGTTATTGGCGAGGCGGGGATTGGTAAATCCCGCTTGCTGGAAGAGTTTGAAAACTGGATGGAAGAACGACCAGACCACGCCTATCTTCTGAAAGGCCGCAGCAGCCCGGAGTTCCAAGACTCCCCATATTCGCTTTTACGAAATATGTTTTCTCACCGCTTCCAGATTCAAGCGAGCGATCGGGTAAAAGAAGTCCAGCACAAATTTGAAGCCGGTATAGGCGAAATTCCTCTCCAGGAAGAGAAGCACAGCATGTGGGCGCACTTCATCGGCCAGCTGCTGGGATTCGATTTCACCGCCAGCCCATATCTAGTGGGAGTGCTGGATGATGCCATGCAGCTGCGCGATCGAGCCTGGATTTACTTGGGGGAGTTTATCAAGTCAACCACAAACAGCACACCAGTTATTATTTTCCTGGATGATATTCATTGGGCTGATGATAACTCTCTTGATGTGGTCAATTACCTGGCCCAGAGTTTATCGAACCAGCCTGTGTTGATCATCTGTTTGGCAAGGTCGCTGGTCCTCGAACGCCGGCCCCTTTGGGGAGAAGGGCAAAAATCTCACACAAAATTAGATCTGGATGCCCTCTCGACCCGGGACTGCCGCCGCCTGGTCGAGGACATTCTCCAAAAAATGGGGCAGGTCCCCTTAGCGCTGCGCGAGCTGGTTGTCAGCGGCGCCGAAGGCAATCCCTTCTATATTGAAGAGCTGATCAAAATGTTGATCGATTCTGGGGTGATCCACACCGGGAGCGAGCGCTGGTTGGTTGATCCAACCAGCCTGGCTGACATATTGGCGGACCTGAACGTACCCAGTACGCTGACTGCCTTACTGCAAGCTCGCCTGGATCAGCTCGATCCAGATGAGAGAAACGTACTGCAGCAAGCCTCCGTTGTAGGCCGGGTGTTTTGGGATGATGTCATTCACTACCTCTCCTCCACCTCCAGCCTCCAGCAGCCAGAGCAGGTGGATATTTCCGCCCTCCTGGAAACCTTACGCCAGAAAGAAATGATTTACCACCGGGAGATTTCGTCTCTGGGTCGCGCGCAAGAATACTCCTTCAAACACACCATTCTGCGGGATGTCACCTACGACTCAATCCTGAAGAAAGTCCGCCAGTCATACCATGCACTAGTTGTCGAATGGCTGCTCCAGGAAAGCGTTGAAAGATCCGGGGAATTCACCGGCATGATTGCTGAACACCTGGAATTGGCTGGTGAAACTCAACGCGCGGTTGCTTTCTATCGTCAGGCCGGAGAACAAGCGGCGCGCCAATATGCCAACCAATCTGCCTTGAAATATTTGGGCCATGCTCTGGAATTGACTTCAGAAGTGGATCTAGACGAACGCTATCACATCCTGTTCGCCAGGGAACAGGTATATAGTTTGCTGGGTTCCCGAAACGAACAGGGACAAGACCTTGAGCAGCTGGTTGAGCTCGCCGCGCAGCTCAACGACGAACACAAACGGGGTGAGGTAGCTCTTCTCCAGGCGGCAGCAGCTTCAGAAACAAGCAATTACCCTCTGATCATCAGCCATGCCCAGGAAGTGATCCGCATTTCCCAATCTCTCCACATTCCAAGATTAGAAACCAGAGCCAACCTTTTGCTGGGCCGCGCCCTGCTTTCAAAAGGGGAATATCCGCATGCCGAGGCGTGCTTCAACCAGGCATTGCAGCTCGCAGAGAAATCCGCATTATCCAACCTGAAAGCGGATAGCTTGCGATATCTGGGTGTCGTTAGTGAAAGGCTGGGCAATCTATCCAATGCGATCGATCACTTTGAAAAGTCCTTGCAGCTATACCGCCAGATTGGCGATCGCCGCGGTGAAGGAAAAACCCTCAACCAGTTGGGAAACATCTTGCTCCTGCAGGGAGATCACACCGGCGGCATGCGCTACTACGATCAATTTTTGAAAATCAGCCGTGAGATTGGGGACCGCTGGGGCGAGGGTCAGGTCATCCGTAATATAGCCAACACCTACCTCAACCAGTATGATTACGGTGGGGCGAGCAAGTATTTCGAGCAAGCTTTAGAGATCACGCGTGAAATCGGCAACCGGACCATCGAATCCAGTGCCCTGGTGGGTCTGGGGAATATGTATCTCGAACAAGGTGAATACACCAAAGCCAAAGACGTTTTCGAGCAGTCTTTGAATATCGCCCGCGAGATAGGGAATAAACCCTGGGAGGCAAAAACTCTCAGCCAAATTGGTCGCTATTTCCACCGCCAGGGAGATTATCTGCGCGCAAAAAGCTATTTTGAACAGGCGATTGATATTTACCAGCTGCTCGGCAACCAGCTGAGCAGCAGCCGGGTCTTGGTGGATCTCAGCTTGCTGCACCATCATCTGGGTGATGATGAGACTGCACTTCAGAAAGGCAAAGCTGCTCTCCGCATCGCGGAAGAGTCCGGTCACCCAAAATATCTTGGGCGTTCCTTGACTCAAACCGGCCGCGCCTTGGCTGGATTGGGAAATTATGAGGGTGCTGAAAAACACTACCAGAGGGCCAAAGATAGTTATTCGCAGATTAACCAGGATAACCTGCAGATGGAACCGCTGGCAGGTTTATCTGCCGTATGCTTGGCAGCTGGCAACCAGGCATCTGCTAAAACTCATGTCGATCTGATCCTCAACCACCTGGAATCAGCTCAAACTTCAGAAGTAGATGATCAACCGGACCAGGCTGGAGCTGTACCCGGATTGGCAGGCACGCGTGATCCAATGTGGATTTACCTGATGTGTTTCCGGGTGCTGGCAGCAGTCCAGGATCAGCGTGCCGGGGATATCCTCAGAACCGCGCAAAGCCTTGTCGAACAGCAGGCGTCAAAAATTTCCGATCCTGATTTACACTATTCATTCTTGAATAATGTAAAAGCAAACCAGGAAATTCAATCCTTATATGAGCGGGGAGGATTTGATTGAAAGAGAAATTACTTGCTCGTACACCATTATTTAACTGCCTGCCTGAGGATGAAATCAGCAGGCTCGCGGAAACCCTGCGCGTTCTGGAAATACCACCCAGCAAAGTATTATTCCAGGAAGGGGAGATCGGCGATCGCTTCTATATCATCATTCAGGGACAAATCGAAGTGATTAAAGCCCTGGGTACACCGGAAGAGCGATCGATCGGTTTGCGTGGTCCGGGTGAATTTGTCGGCGAGCTAAGTTTAATCAACCGTGCTGGGTTGAGGACTGCCAGCGTCAGATCCTTTGGACCCACGCATTTGTGGGAGATGTCTCACGAAGAATTCGATGACCTGTTGCACCGCCAGCCAAAAATGGCCTTCGAGCTGGTCAATGTGCTCAGCGAGCGCCTGACGAATGCGCATGACTCAACCATCCAGGATTTGCAGGAGAAGAACCTGGAGTTAACCAAAGCCTACCAGGAATTAAAGGCTGCCCAGGCTCAAATCATCGAGAAGGAAAAGTTGGAAAGGGAGCTGCAGGTTGCATTTGAGATCCAAACCAGCATCCTCCCACAAACCCTTCCAGAATTAGATGGTTATGATTTTGGAGCCATGATGGTACCCGCGCGAGCTGTCGGGGGAGATTTCTTCGATATCATCTCCTTGAGCTCGAATAAGGTGGGTATCATCATTGGAGATGTGGCTGATAAAGGGGTGCCCTCCGCCATCTTCATGGCCCAAACGCATGCCCTTTTATATGCCATGGCCAACCGGAACGATTCACCTACCCAGGTTTTGCAGC
>JALHTN010000019.1 GCA_022865865.1 Anaerolineales bacterium | reverse complement strand
CTCTAAAGAATATATTCATCTCTTGGCCTCCTCACACTGCGGAAGGGATGTTTCTTCTGGAATACAGCAGGTAACTGCCCACCAGAGAAATCACGATCACCACGACGCTGATCGACACCAGGGGTAAATTATATGCTGCATTTTGGACGATGTATTGCGGCTCGAAGTGCTTGAACGGTGTTATATTCTCCAATTTGCTCTCGCCAAGCATACTGCCAAAAGCGCTCAACACATACATCCCAAATGCCAGCGCCATGGCATACGGCGTTACGCTCCTGACCCTTTTTACCAACAGGGAAATCACCAGACCTACGGTCAGGAAAAACAATTGAAAAACTAAAATACTGAGCAGCAGAAGAATCAAATTCCGGGGTTCATACGTTTTATCCCCCTTAAATAACTGGATGAAGGCAAAACTGCTGATCCAGACAACGATATTGGTGATGGTCAAACCGCTCAACGCAGCGAGCAATTTGCTGGTCAATATCTGTGTGCGTCCAACCGGCTTGGCCAGCAGGAAATCAGCCGTCAGTTCTCTTTCCTCGATAGAGACCAGCGAAAACCCGTAATTCGCAGCCTGGATCGCCAGGCAGATCTGGGTAAAAAGGAAGGCAAAGCTAAAAAAGCCCAGAACAGTTGAGAGGTCTATACCGGTCATGCCAAAGGCCAGGAGCAGCTCTTCAGGGAAATTTGTCAGCATTTCATTCAAAAGTTCAGCATCTGCCGCAAAAGAGGAGAACAGAGAAACAAAGATAAATATCAATACCGCTATCGCTACCGACCAGGTGATCACTGATTTCAAGTTCATTTTGAACTCATGCTTGTATATGTTCATTCTCATTATCATCACCTACTCGTAATAATGCATGAAAATCTCTTCTAGAGTCGGCTCTTCTATCGTCACGTCAGAGACCTCGATTTCACTGATCTTTCGCATGATCTGATTGATATCGCCTTTGTAAAAGAAACGGATTGTGCCATTATTTTTCTCAAGCTTGCTCACGCCATCGAATTCAAATCGTTTTTCATCGAGGACCGCTGCTGAAACTCGGATCTTTTTATAATTATCCTGCTGCAGCGTCTTAATATCTTGAATATTGATGATGCTGCCTTCTTTGATTATGGCGACTCTGCTGCACATTCTTTGCACTTCACCCAGGATATGCGACGAGAAGAAAACCGTCACGCCGCGTTGATTCTCATCCCGGATGAGCTGGAAGAATTTTCGCTGCATCAACGGGTCGAGACCGCTGGTGGGTTCATCCAGCAGAAGCAGCTTGGGCTGGTGTAAAAGCCCTTGCACAATTCCTACTTTCTTTTTGTTGCCATAAGAGAGGTCATCTATCCGGCGTTTTAAATCAAGTTCCATGATTTCGGCCAACTCATACAACCGCTCTGTGCAGTCTTTTTGGTAAAAGCTGGCCGAATATTTGAGCAGGTCAATAACCTTCATTCGCTCGTAGTAAAAAACTTCGGAGGGCAAATACCCGATATCCTGCCTGAGCTCAGGCCCATACTCGATGCAATCCTTGCCGAAGATTGTGGCGCTGCCAGAGCTGGGATAGATCAGGGACAGAAACAAGCGGATCGTGGTTGATTTCCCGGCCCCATTAGGTCCGATGAAACCAAATATTTCTCCCTCATCCACCTGAAATGACACATCCTCGATTCCCAGTGCTTTTCCGTAATACTTTGTCAGGTTATTTACTTCAATTACGCTCATAGCTAGATTCCTTTTGATTGGTATGCCTTCTCATCAGCTTTACGCTTGAATAGCAACGTCTTCTTTTTTCTTGCGATACAAGGTTGTCCAGACCCCGGCGATAAACGTGATTAAGCATATTGCCAGGTACACCAGCATAAACGTAGTCCCACCCCAGGCAGCTTGTGATGGGGCATATGGTGCTGAATTAACCTTGATTCCTGCAATGCCTATGGCGTAGGCAACTGGAATGAATCCTAACATGATCAGCGCCAGTGGGCGAGCTTTCCAGCCGATTAAGATCAGCATGATGCCTGTCAGGTAATTGGAGATGCCGAAGGCGCCCATTTGCTGTAATAAATCACCGGCTAATGAGGTGGATAAATCGAAACCGGCAATATTGGTTGCTGCGAAATCGAGCAGGATCGTGTGCATAAAACCGCGCAATATATCAAGACAACCAAGCGCAATGGCAGCGATAGACACAAATCTTGGGATATGGCTTTCGTTCTGCATGAGGAATTCCTTGATCGATCAGGGTTCTATCAACTTATAGAGATTATTGTCGCTGCCAGGAAGGCCAGGATAAAAGCTAAGATCATCCAGCCTAAAACAGCGGAATAATTCTTGGGATTAATTTGGTCATCTCGATCCATCCTGCGAATCAACGGAAAGAGTCTCCAGAAGAAAGAGGCTATTGCGATGACCAATGCAGTGCTGCTAAAGACCAGAGTTTGATCATCTGCTGTGAATAAGATAACGATCAACAGCAAGATGAAGATAAGTTTCGTCCCGGCGACCCAGTTGACCAGGTATTTGACAAAATTATGGAGCTCGGGATCAGCCTTTGATTTTTCCCAGGCTTTGAAAACACCCACACTGTTTGCGTATTTTGATCCAGGAAAAAAATAGAGCGCCAGCACATTGGTGGCTTCTAAGATGAGAAACGCGATGGTTACTATCTTTATAGGATTCATGAAGTGCAAACCTTTGGATCACATTGCCAGATTAAAGAACATCGGGCTGAAATACGGGATCAACCAGATCAGCCAAACCACGATACTGAATTTGTGAAAATTCACGATAGCTTTCTCGTCTTTTTTGAGCAGCACAACTAAAGCCCAGGCTGCATGGATAAACATGAGAACAATCGCGATCACACCCGTGATCCCGTGAATGTCAAAGGACATCCCGCCGACCATTTCAAACATCATACTTGTCCCCCAGGTATCGCAGATCAACCCAAGGACAAAGAAAACAAAATGCCACCATTTAAGGCGACCTGATATTCGTTCCCCCCAGACGCCAATGGAATAAAACACTAAAGCTGCTCCCATGATGATGCTTGCTGATTGATCCATATTACACTCCTGTTTGTATTGAGATTTGATGCTGTTGAACACCGGTATCGGATTGCGGTATTGATGTCAGGTTTTCACTGATTTCCCATAACTTTTTCGCAATCTCTTCATCATAGGATAAGGGAGCGGATTGGATGGGCTCCCGTTCGACAAAATATTTACTGGTTACCCCTTCCACTTCCGGGGAAGATGCCAAATAGATCGAATTATCAGCACCTTGTTCGGGGGTGAGAGCAAACAATCCCATGATCCTCTTTAATGCCGGGCCAATAAATGAAAAATTGGTTCTCCAGATATCGGTGGCTACATGTCCTGGATGGAGGGCATTTATTGTCACCCCGCTTTCCCCCAGACGCCGTACTGCTTCATAAGTAAAGAGAACATTTGCCAGCTTGGATCTGGCGTAGGCTTTCATCCCGGCATAACCTCGCTTGAATCCCAGATCATCGAAATTCATCGTGCCGTACTTATGGGCATCGGAAGAGACATTGATGATCCGCGCTGGCGCGCAATCTCGAATGGTTTCCAGCAGTAAATTCGTGAGTAAAAATGGCGCCAGGTGATTGACGAGAAATGTCATTTCAACGCCGTATGGTGTACCTTGCCGGGTATTGAAAAATGAGCCTGCATTATTGACCAGTACATCAAGACGTGAGCTCCGTTCGTTGAAGGTTGATGCTAAGTCTCGAACTTGTTCCAGATCGGAAAAATCGGCCAGCAGATATTGGATGGCTTCATTACCGGTCTCAGTTTTTATCTGCCTGACCGTAGTCTCTGTTTTCTGTCGATTTCGTCCCGTGATAATCACCTCGGCGCCCTGAGCTGCAAGGGCAGCTGCGGTGACTTTTCCGATTCCTGAAGTGGCTCCGGTGATTAAACAAACTTTCCCTTTCATACTTCTTTCGTGTAAATTCATTTTTCTTGGTTGAGGTTCTAGAAGGGTAACGTGATTACTTTTTCAGGAGGCAGGAATCTATTGGCGGTATTTGCAGCTAACATCTTGACGCCATCCATGATTACCTGCCTGGGAGCAAAACTGGCAGTCAGGGTTTCATCCGAAGCAAATTTGGCCAGGCGTTTTACCTCATTCGCTTCCATTTGACGCTTCATCGGCAGCATTTTTTGAGTGTAATGAGAGATAGCTGTTGTGCCGGTCTTTTCTGCATCCAGAATGGCTTGCACAGCAAAGCGAGCACTCAGAGCGGCGTTATCCATAGCCACGCCGCGGTAGGCATCCAAAAGCCCGGCCGCGTCCCCACAAAGAAGGATGTTTCCTTCTCCCAAGTAAACACCAAATTTCAGCGGGGAAGCAAACCCCTCTTTGCGAACGATTTCCCCCTTGAAATTGTACTTCTGGCAGACATAATCATAAAACCGGTCAGCATAATCCTTGAGATCATGCTCCGCTCCAGTGCCAATCACCCACAAATCATCCTTCTTGTAGATCCAGGCAAACATGATGGGGGCATAAGCTTTGATATTGACCATATACAGCGCATGCGCATCTAAATCGCCTTCCCCGGTGCAGTAATAATTCATTGCACCTCCAGGGGCTTTTTGTAAAAAATCTGCGGGTCTCAGACTTTTCCGAACCTTCGAAGACATCCCATCGGCAGCCACCAGGTAACGCGTATATACCTCTCTGATTTTAGACCCGGTTTGCAAACGAAGCTGGTAGCCATCATCCTGCTGCTCAAAATCAACCATGCGGGTCTTATCTTGAAAAATTGCTCCCTCTTCTTCGGCCAGATCGTTCAACCAGCGATCAAAGGTAGATCGCCAGAAATTTAAGACCTTCATCTTGCCCTGATAGGTTTTACCGTCAGGCGTGACGATATTCATATTGAAAATCTTATTTGCACAGAGCACATCCGCTGGAATTGACCTTCCCACCAATTTTTCGAAGTACCCGAATTGAATCCCCGAACAGGGTTTGTCGCGTGGTGTTTCTGCCCGTTCTATAAGCAAACTCTTCAATCCATTTTCGGCTGCCAAACGGGCCGCGATTGATCCCGCAATTCCGCCCCCCACAGAGACTACATCATATCTTTCCATTAGAATTGCCCTTTGATTTAACCCTGTTTGTCATTGATATTC
Source organism: Anaerolineales bacterium (assembly GCA_022865865.1). The sequence continues at coordinate 903 of JALHTN010000019.1, read as the reverse complement.
CAATTTTTCAGGCACAGAAAAAGCCATGAGAAAAAGAAACAACTAACGACAAAGGGGTAATGAATTTTATTCTCGATAAGTTGATATCAGCAGTTGCAGCGCGGCTGAGATTTGATCTAGCTGCTCTGCACTCAATTCAAGCGGTATCTCTTTCATCCATTGCTGACGGGCAGCGATACTTTGTTTCACAAAACTTTCCCCATCAGCAGAAAGCACCACATTGCGTACTCGTCGATCTCCAGGTTCAGCGGTCCTCTCCACCAAGTTTTGTTTTTCAAGCCGATCCACCATTTGACTGGCTGCAGCTGCTGTCACCATCATATGCTCACAAATTTCCGATATTTTTCCGGGACCGTGGTAGTAAATAAATGTCAGGGCATAGGCTTGCTGCATCGAAATGCCGGTGGTTTTCAGATAATCAAAATAATCCGACAGGGATCGGAACAAATAGGTATTTGCCCAATTCTCCATTGCATCGAGGAAGTTGTCTTGAGATGACATGGGTCGCGACCTTCAACAAGTAAATAGATAATGATTATAAATATTTAACATCCATTAAGTATATCCTTGGACAGAAGGTTGTCAAGCCCAAACTTGACAACCCAAACTTGGTTGCTGGAAGATGTTTTACATTGCAGGATCGCTAGGTAACGGCGGCGCTATCTACTGCCAGTCGCCATTTGAATTAGCCAAGGACTACAACCGGAGGCCTGTATAAATAGCCGGGCTGTATCGCGAGAGCAGAATCAACAAATCACCCGGACTGGGTGATTTGTTGGTTGAGTTAGTTTTAGTGACCGTTCAAGCGCTGAACATTTCAGGCTTGAAATTAATTTATCCCTCGAAACCCTCTTCTGATGTTACCTCGAACAGCTCTGACAGGGGTAGTTCTGCCAAGGCGGT
>JALHTN010000174.1 GCA_022865865.1 Anaerolineales bacterium | reverse complement strand
TTAATAATATTTTCCCATTCCGTTTAGGCGAATTAGGGAGAGCTTTCATGCTTTCCCAAACAACAGAATTAAGTGGATTTTTCGTATTATCAACCATTGTTATCGAACGCATATTCGATATAGCCATCGCCGCGGCTCTGTTTTTAGCGACTCTCCCCTATGTGTTCGAGATATATGGTGGTCAAACGATCGCGATTTCCGCCCTCGTCTTTGTAATTATCGGGTTATTAACAATGTACGTATTAGCTCGCAATCGTCAATGGATAAAATCCAAACTAGACGATTTCAGCTTGCAAAGATTCGTTTTCAGGGATCGTATCGTCCCTCGAATTGATTCATTATTAGCTGGACTCGGCGTATTAGCCAGTCTGGATCAATTTTTATTGAGCATAATTCTTTTGGTACTGAGCTGGTTTTTCGGTGGGTTAGAATTAATCTTCTTGTCTCAAAGTTTTGGAGTAGACTTAGAACTTTGGATGGTTGGATTTATTCTTGGAGTAGTCTCTCTTGGAATTGCGATACCTTCAGCGCCTGCTGGGTTAGGAGTATATGAAGTAGCGATGGTTGGGGCTTTTTCATTGCTGGGCTTATCGACTTCTGCAGGATTAGCAATTGCATTTGTATCCCACTTCATCAGCATAACCTTCACTGGGGTCGTTGGTATGTATGGGTTTTTTAGGGATGGCGAATCCATATCTGGTTTGTATCAGCACCTGCGAAATGTACGCATTTTTAATTTAAATCCATAAGATGAAAATCCTGATTTCGTTAATGTATTACAGGCCACATTATTCTGGCCTGACGATTTATACTGAGCGTTTAGCTCGTGCCCTAGTAGAGCGTGGTCACCATGTCACGGTATTGACATCCCGATTTGACCCTTCTCTTCCAGCTGAGGAATTCCAGGATGGTGTACAGATAATTCGACCTTGGGTGATGTTCAGAGTCAGCAAGGGTGTCATTATGCCCAGCATGCCAATTTGGGCATGGAAAATAATCCGCCAGGTAGACATCGTCAATTCTCATGTACCCCAACCTGATGCGGCTGTGATGACGACCATCAGCAGAATTTTACGCAAACCAAGTGTTTTGACTTACCATTGCGATCTGCAGCTGCCGGAGGGAATAATTAATTATCTTGCTAACCAGGGATCGCACTTTGCCAATTTTGTTTCAGCGAGATACGCGGATGCGATCGTCACCAATACAATTGATTATGCTGAAAATTCACCATTTCTATCTAACTATATGGGAAAAGTTCATGCGATCCCACCACCCATCGAATTAAATGAGATCGATCCAACTGTCCTGGCTGCCTTCCGCGAGAAAAATTCCATCCAAGATGGGCAAAGGATTATCGGGATGGCATCCCGATTAGCAACTGAAAAGGGTGTCGAATTTCTGGTGAAAGCTTTGCCACAGGTTCTTGAGAAATATCCAAATGCGCGCGTACTCTTCGCCGGTCAATATCAAGATGTCCTGGGTGAAGATACTTATTCCCAAAAATTGGCGCCTCTAATTGAAGAACTGGGTGATCACTGGACATTTCTTGGTGTACTGCCTTCCAAAGAATTTTCTGCGTTCTTTCATGAAGCTGAAGTTACGGTACTGCCAAGTATAAACAGCACAGAGTCGTTTGGAATGGTTCAGGTTGAATCAATGACTTGCGGGACGCCTGTGATCTCGACCGATCTACCAGGCGTTCGCCAGCCAGTAAAGATGACCGGAATGGGGCGCACCGTGCCACCCCGGAATGCACCGGCTTTGTCTCAAGCGCTGATCGAAATCCTCGATCACCCAAATGGTTACGCTGGCGACCCACAAGCTGTGAAAACTCGATTTTCTCCGAGTGCCATCGCTGAACAATACGAGACTTTATTTAATCAACTTCTCCAGCATTAATATTCCCAAATCTATCCATTGAACATCCCTGAACCAAGATAAAATTAGGTTATGATCGACAGAATCCCCGAGGAACAGTCAAAATTTAACCAAGATTATTTCTCATCCGAAGCATATTCAAGGGTTTCGTTTGATCGGTACAGCCAATATTGGTGGTCTAACCGTTATTATGCAAAATTAGTTCGTAAATATGGACCGCGTTCGGGGCGTGTGTTGGAAATTGGCTGTGGTTTGGGTCATCTGTTGGAATGGCTGGTGGATCATTACGATGTTTATGGCACCGATATCAACCCATGGGCGCTTTTTGAGGCCAGCAAGAATGTGCCTGAAGGAAAATTTCTGCTCCTATCTGCGATAGATCTGGGAGTATTTCCGGATGAGGTTTTTCAGGTAGTGATTGCTAAACATGTTGTGGAGCATTTATCTGATCCTGAGTGTGCTATTGCGGAAATCAGCAGGGTTCTTGTTCCAGGTGGGCTGCTGTTGCTGGCTACACCAAACACAGCTTCGATCGCCCGATCGGTTAAGAAAGGGGGATGGATTGGATATCAGGATCCAACCCATATCAGCTTGTGGTCGCCTGATAAGTGGATCAATACATTGCGGTTAAACCATCTTAAGCCTAGTAAGGTGTACTCAGATGGGTTATGGGATGCCCCATATGTCACCTGGTTGCCAGCATCAATCCAGAAGTTGTTGTTTGGAGCGCCGGGTGGAGTACAAGCAGTTCTTGGTTGGAGTGTTATCCCCCTGCGAATGGGTGAAAGCCTGATCGCTCTGGCGGTAAAATCATGAGCGATGAGTTAACCGTTCTCGATTACGTAAAAGCTTTATTGACTCCATGGCGGGGAGCACCTCCACCAATTCCACCGCTGGAGGTAGAGCAGGATGGTGAACCAGTACCAACTAATGAACTGGAATTCACCAAACCCGGACAAGAATTTTCACCAATTGATGAACAAATTCCTGCGCAACCAGTTGAAAATATTGCAGGTCGAGACTTCGCTTTTCCCTGGCGCGCGATAGTCGCATTGGGATTGGCCCTGGCAGCACAAATTTCCCTAGAACCAGGGCCTGAACGGACCTGGGGTTTGGGTTTTGGAATATATTTGTTTGCTGCAGCCTGGGTTATTTGGGCGAATTTCCGAAAGGATTGGATATTACCTGACTATCCGGTTGTTAGAAAAGTAATCGATCAAATGCAGGTGCGCTGGATTTATTTGACTGCAGGTGCGGTTTTCAGCATGCTGGCATTTCTTACTTTGGGGGGAAATCGTTTTACTTTGATCAATTTCTTGCTGTGGATAAGTGCCATTGTCTTTATCATCATCGGATTTTGGCAGCCAAGTAAAGATAACCACAAGAGCATCTTAATCAGAACCACACGATTGTTCACAAACCGTGATTGGGATTTCAAAATTTCGAGTTGGTCCATACTGCTGATTTTTTTCGCTGCTATCGTGATTTTCTTTCGCTTCTATCGATTTGGAAGCGTTCCCCCTGAGATGGTAAGCGATCATGCCGAGAAAATTTTAGACATTTGGGATGTTCTTAACGGCGAGTTGAGCGTATTTTTTCCAAGGAATACCGGTCGTGAAGGATTCCAGATGTATCTGACAGCCATTGTGATCAAGTTATTTGGAACTGGTTTCTCTTTTAATAGCTTGAAGATTGGAACGATCCTGGCTGGATTGATCACACTGCCATTCATTTACCTATTGGGGGTTGAAATCTCAAATAAAAGGGCAGCATTGATCGCAACCATCTTCGCAGGAATCGCTTATTGGCCAAACATCATATCTAGGGTTGGCCTGCGCTTCTCTTTATATCCACTATTTGTCGCTCCTGCGATTTACTTTTTGATCAGAGGGTTGCGCCGTTCTAACCGTAATGATTTCATATTGGCTGGTTTATTTCTTGGTATAGGTTTACATGGCTATACACCCTTCCGAATAGTACCTTTTGTGGTTTTGATAGCTGTAGGATTATATTTAATCCATTCTCAATCGAAAGGATTTCGCAAACAAACCGGATTCCAATTGCTGATATTAATCCTGGTTTCGTTGATCGCTTTCTTACCATTATTGAGGTTTTGGCTTGAAAATCCAGAGCTGTTTAGCTACCGGGCCTTCACCCGATTTGGAAGTATCGAGAGTCCACTCCCTGGTCCCGCAGGGTTAATCTTCTTCAGAAATTTGTGGAATGCAGTGACTATGTTTTTCTGGAGTAATGGGGAGATTTGGCCGGTATCCGTACCCCACCGTCCTGCACTGGATGTAGTCTCCGCAGCTTTGTTCTTTGTTGGTATCATCTTACTGGTGATCCGTTATTTGCGACGCCACATTTGGCTTGACCTGTTCCTGGTTCTATCCGTTCCTTTATTGATGCTACCATCCATCCTTTCTTTGGCTTTTCCATCAGAAAATCCAACATTGAATCGAACTGCTGGTGCTTTAGTGCCTGTTTTCCTTATAATTGGTCTATCCTTTGATGGATTTTTATCCGGAATTGAATCCAGGATTTCACAACCACTCAATAAAGTTCTAGTTTGGACCGTTGGATTAATATTTTTGTTCTGGTCTGGATTCCAAAATTATGATTTGGTCTTCAATCAATATCAGCAGAACTATAACCAATCAGCATGGAATACCAGTGAGATCGGTGACGCGATCCGTGATTTTACGGATTCAATTGGTTCCCAGGAGAACGCCTTTGTGGTCGCTTATCCTCACTGGGTTGACACTCGCTTAGTGGGAATTAATGCAGGTTTTCCGACAAGAGATTTTGCGATTTGGCCAGATGATCTCCCGAAGACATTGGAAGCTTCTGGACCAAAAATATTCATCGTTAAAATTGATGATACTGACGCCTTGGTTACTCTGCAATCCCTTTACCCTGAAGGTATTGTGCAGCGGTATTCCTCCGAGAATATGGAAAAGGATTTTTTCCAATATTTTGTGTTTGCAGACTAACAAGTTAGGGATGTAGATCATCTTGAACAATCCTATCTCTGATAACACCTCGCCATCGAAAAGCAACCGAAATCTTATTATTTTCGGTGTATTGCTGACTTTAATCCTTATGGCGGCAGCCTTCCTGCGATTTAGAGGCTTATTTTGGGGAGAATACCAATACCTGCATCCCGATGAACGCTTTTTGATCTGGGTAGGAACGGATATCTTCCCAGTTTCCAATCTGGGTGAATATTGGGATTCGGCCAACTCAAGTTTAAATCCGCACAATCAAGGGCATGGTTTTTATGTTTATGGCACCCTGCCGTTGTATCTTGCGCGCTATGCTGTTGAATGGGTTTACGGGCATTCCGGTTTTAATGAAATGACCAACGTTGGTAGATTTCTTTCAGCCTTCGCAGACCTTTTGACGGTTCTATTTGTTTATCTCGTCGGATCAAAAGCCTACAATAAAAAGGTTGGTCTGCTCGCTGCAAGTTTTTCTGCGTTTGCAGTGCTTCAAATACAACAATCCCACTTCTTCACCGTAGATACTTTCACGACCTTATTCTCAATGGTGGCAGTATATTTTGCAGTGAGAATTGCATACGATCCGATAGAAGCTTCCCTTGGTGACGACTCTCAATCTCAGGATGAACAATCAAAGCCACATGCGGATGAGACGACCACCGAAGATCCAGAGAAAAAAAATATATCTAATCACCTGATCGAATTTGTAAAAAACCCATTTTTCACACTCGCCTTAGGATTTGGAGTTGCGTTAGGTCTAGCAGCTTCTTCGAAAGTGAGTGCAGCCCCTCTGGCGCTATTGTTGCCAGGAGCTTTGATTATTCGATTTTCCAGCCTTAAAGTATCGGCTCAACGACGCTTCGTGCTGGAAGCGTTTGGATATTTAATCATCGCTGGTTTAAGCAGCTTGCTTGTATTTCGGATATTCCAGCCGATGGCATTTAGCGGTTCGGGATTCTTCGGCATAACTCCAAATCCATCCTGGGTGGGCAATTTGAGGGAATTACAAACTCAGGCCAGTGGGGATGTGGATTTTCCACCAGCCCTTCAGTGGGCCCGGCGCCCAATTTGGTTTGCTTGGGAAAATATGGTCAAGTGGGGGATGGGAATACCGATGGGTCTTCTGGCTTGGGCTGGTTTCCTATGGGCTGGTTGGCGGATGATTAAAGGAGAATGGCGGAAGCAAATATTGTTGTGGGGTTGGACGGCACTGATCTTTGTCTGGCAATCACTGATATTCAACCCTTCGATGCGCTACCAGCTGTTGATATATCCCATCCTGGCGATTTTTGCTGCTTGGGCTGTTATTCGTTTATATGATTTGGGTAAGAAAGAAAGTGCTCCAGGATCGAACTCATCAATTGAGGAGCGAGAAGCGATTGTAGAACCCCGGAGCACAAAAAAGACCAGATGGACGCGACCATTGGCAATCCTCATTGGAGGTGGAGTATTAATCGCAACGGCGATATACGCCTTTTCGTTTTCGAACATCTATTCCCGACCAATTACGCGTGTAGAAGCGTCGCGCTGGATTTATCAGAATATTCCCGGTCCGATCAGTCTGCCAATCCAATCGGATGGTGGCGAATTTATCCAACAAATTTCTTATCCCTATAATTACCAAATCAGTCAAGAAATCCCATTTTTTAGTAGTTTTACAGCAAAACAAAGTGGTGAAATCTCGGAGATCCAGGTATACAAGGCAGTTGATCCACAAGCAAACTTTGGGGAGAAAACATTAAAACTGAGAGTTTCTGAGATACCCGGTGGTGGTGGGGGGGCAGCTTCAGTCAAAATGGATTTTGAATACCAGCCTGGAGATTCTCAAGACAACAATCTCATATCAGCTGTTTTTGAACAACCCTTGGATCTGGTGGTAAACCAACAGTATTTTGTTCACCTAAGCCTGCCTCCAGATCAAGGTCCTATCAGTTTGAATGGCGAACTGGAATTGATCATCCAAAACGATCAAATCCACCTCGAATCCATAGCACTTAGAGATGTATTAATTGATTCAATAAATCCAAATCTGGTGAGTTTTACGTCGCCAGTTGAAGGTTTTCTTACCGAGGTGAGTTTAAGTACTATCCCTCCAAACGAACCCAGCGAAAAAACTCTGCTGTTCGGGATCGCATCTCAACCGGATAGCGAAGAAATCCTCGCTCTGGGCACATTAGCAGGCAGTTTTGTGTCCGGTACGGATGAACCCGGATACCTGGTACCTTTGAATGTACCACTGGATTTGGAAGAAGGTAGAGAATATTATCTCACTGTAAGTATGGAGGATGGTGAAGGCAGCCTGATTTTACGAGGTGCAGCGATCGCCAACGAGGGTGCCTGGGATGATGGTCTTCCGGTTCGTCTTGATGGCTACGATGGTTTCGCGGGTATATATGAGCCTGGATTAAATTTTGATATGTATGAGGATGACAATGCGAACAAATTGTCACGTTTCTATGACATATTGGATCACACGGAATACATATTGTTCAGCTCCAGCCGGCAATGGGGAACGTTACCACGCATTCCTGAACGATTCCCAATGTCAAGTGAATACTTCCGGCATTTATTAGGGTGTCCTCCAGAACAGAGTATCGAGAGGTGCTACAATGTTGCCCAGGTTGGGGATTTTCATGGGGATTTGGGATTCGAATTAATTGAGGTGTTCCAGTCAGATCCATCGATCGGACAAATCAGCCTGAATGATCAGCCATCTGAAGAAGCCTTTACGGTTTATGACCATCCAAAGGTATTCATATTCCGTAAAAGCCAGAATTACGACCCAGACAATGTACGCAATCTGCTCGGAGCGGTAGACTTATCTAAAGTTGAGCACATTACTCCTAAGAAGGCAGGTGAATTGCCGAAGGATATGATGCTGCCATTTAACCGCCTGGCTGTCCAACTTGAAGGGGGAACGTGGTCGCAGCTCTTCAATGTCAATTCATGGATTAACCGCTGGCCTGTGTTGACAGTCGTGATTTGGTATCTTGCTGTGGCTTTATTAGGGCTGATCGCCTATCCTATCCTGCGTTTCGCATTTTCTGGATTATCTGATCGCGGGTATCCACTTGCACGTACAGCTGGATTGCTGTTTTTATCGTATTTGGTTTGGTTAGCTGGATCATTCAAGATCCCCTTCAGCCGCCCAACGATCTCGATTATTGTGATCGTGTTGGGGATAATATCCGCAGTTTTGGTGTACTATCAGCGAGAAGACCTGAAGCGGGAATGGCGTGAACGGCGGACGTATTTCCTGGTTATTGAAGGATTATTCCTGGTATTTTTTGTTTTTGATCTTCTGATCCGGTTGGGCAATCCAGATCTTTGGCACCCATGGAAGGGTGGAGAAAAACCCATGGACTTTTCTTATTTGAATGCGGTGCTCAAAAGCACAACCTTCCCTCCGTATGATCCCTGGTTTTCAGGTGGCTACATAAACTATTATTATTACGGTCTTGTTTACCTTGGAGTGTTAGTGAAATGGCTCGGAATCGTGCCATCGGTTGCTTACAACTTAATCATCCCCACGATTTTTGGCACGATCGCGATGGGGGCATTCTCAATTGGGTGGAATCTGGTAAATATCGGAAAAACTGCATTCCAGCATTTCAAGGGGCTAATTAAATCTTTACCGTTTATAACTGGTATTGCAGCAGCAGTAGCGGTGGGGGTGCTCGGAAAGCTTGGTACCTTGAGAATGATCTATCAAGGCTACCAAAGGCTGGCAGCTCCAGGTGGAAATATTGAGGGGGCGAATATCATTTTCCGCATGTTCTGGACGGTAAAAGGCGCCTTGATGAGCTTGACTGGAGCGTCCTTACCATATGGTATCGCAGATTGGTATTGGTTACCCAGCCGCACAATCCCAGCCCCGAATGATGTCGAGCCGATCACAGAATTTCCCTTTTTCACAGTTCTTTATGGTGACCCTCACGCACACCTGTTTGCCTTACCAATAACACTCCTTGCACTTGCTTGGGCATTATCAATATTGTTCGCAAGGGGTTGGGGATCCGACCGACAAGACAACCGGAGGATAACCATACTGAAGGTTATTATCAGCGTGTTAATTGGTGGATTAGCTATTGGTGCCTTGCGCCCAACAAATACCTGGGATTTCCCCGTATATTTGGTTTTTGGTCTGTTAGCAGTTGGGTACGTATTTTGGAAATACAGTCACCCATCCTTCAGTTTTTCACATTTGATAAAGGGATTGCCTGCGATCATCAGGCGCATTTTAATCACATTAGGCGCCCTCATACTGCTGGGAATCTCAGCCATTCTGCTTTATCAACCATACGCTCACTGGTATGTCCAGGGATACACGAATATCGCATTCTGGAGAGGATCGCACACACCTTTCTGGTCATACTTGACGCACTGGGGAGTGTTCCTATTCATAATTGTAGTCTGGATGATTTGGGAGACGCGGGAGTGGATGGCAAATACCCCTCTGGTTGAAATAAGAAAACTTGCGCCATTCAGAGGACTCATCCTGGTGGGGGGGGTATTAGCTCTAATTTGGATCATAGCCCTTCAGGTCATAGGCATATCAATCGCCTGGTTTGTCATTCCATTGATAATCTGGGCTGGAGTGTTGTTATTTCAGCCTGGGAATTCAGATGCAAAAAGTGCTGTATTGGTAATGATAGCATCTGGCCTGTCATTAACATTGATGGTGGAGATTATTGTTCTCGTCGGAGATATCGGGCGGATGAACACTGTATTTAAGTTTTACTTGCAGGTATGGACTTTACTGGGTTTGAGTGCAGCTTCGATTTTTGGATGGACCTTGGGCTCAATTTCAAAATGGACACCACGCTGGCGATTTGCATGGAAGGCGTCAGTGATCGTATTGGTCGCTGCAGCGTCCTTATATCCATTGTTGGGTACGACAGCGAAAATTAAAGATCGGATGGCAGATGAAGTCCCCATTACTTTGGATGGTATGGCCTTTATGGAATATGCAGAATATGATGATTTCGGGACGCGCATGGATTTATCTCAGGATTATGAAGCTATTCGATGGTTGCAGGACAACGTAATCGGTTCCCCGGTTATCATTGAAGGAAATATGGTGGAATATCATTGGGGATCCAGATATACCATCTATACAGGTCTGCCAGGTGTAATTGGTTGGAATTGGCATCAACGACAACAAAGAGCTACTATTTCAGAAGAATTAATCCAGGGGCGCATCAGCGAGGTAAATGAATTCTACCTGACTACTGATCCAGACCGAGCGCAGGAAATCCTGGAGAAATATGGTGTCCAGTATATTATTGTCGGACAACTGGAGCAGGCGCTTTATCCAGGACCAGGTTTACTCAAATTCACCTCTATGGAAGATGTTCTCTGGCAAGAAGTATTTCGGACTGATGATACGGTAATTTATCATGTTATCAACTAATTAAACTATCTACCGGTTAATCAATGCTCACATTTATTGCATGGTATGTTTTGATAACTTTGATCGGATGGGTGTCTTTCCCCCTCACCTTCCGATTGATGCCCTCGCTTGCCGATCGAGGGTACTCATTGAGCCGGATTTTGGGTTTGCTTGTCTGGGGGTATGTGTTCTGGTTAATGGCTTCCCTGGGCATCATCAAGAATGATATTGGGGGTTTGCTATTGGGATTAGCAATATTGATCGGGTTGAGTGCTTGGGCTTTGAAAAATGGTTCGATTCAAGAATTACGCCATTGGTTGGTTAAAAATCGCTCATTTGTGCTCAGTGTGGAGGCTCTCTTTCTATTTACATTTGCTGTCTGGACGATTGTACGGGCAGCGAATCCGGATATATCGGGAACGGAGAAGCCGATGGAATTGGCATTTATCAATTCAATCATCCGTTCTCCAGTATTCCCACCTCATGATCCCTGGTTGTCAGGATACGCAATATCTTATTATTACTTTGGTTATGTGATGACGGCGATGATCGCCAAGCTGACTGCTACCCAAGGGAGTGTGGCATTTAATCTGGGATTATCACAAACTTTTGCATTAGCATCGATTGCTGCTTATGGGATCCTTTATTCTTTACTCAGTGCCTTAAGAGAAAGGTCGGAGCATAAATCTCCATCAGAAAAAAACCAGAATCTGCTTCTAGCATTATTGGGTCCGATTTTTATTCTCCTGGTAAGCAACCTGGAGGGCTTTCTCGAGGTGCTGCATGCGAGAGGCATTCTGTGGTTCCGAAATGAAGCAGGCCAGCTGTACTCCAATTTTTGGGTTTGGTTGGATATGAAGGAATTGAGCCAGCCACCATCATTGCCGCTCTCATGGATTCCATCTCGTTATCTATGGTGGTGGAGGGCTTCCCGGGTAATCCAGGATTATGACCTTGCTGGAGCGTGGAGAGAAGTGATAGATGAATTTCCGTTTTTCTCCTTTCTCCTTGGAGATCTCCACCCACATGTTTTAGCGATGCCATTTGCTCTACTGGCTGTGGGTTTGTGTTTGAACGTTTTTCTGGGAGGCGCGAAGGGGAAAACCCGATGGCTGGGGATGAATCTGGCCATAAACCCAAGGGCTTTCTGGTCTGCGGCAATAATTATCGGAGGTTTGGCTTTTCTAAATACCTGGGATTTTCCCATGTACGTGATTCTGTTCAGTATGGTGTATGTGACGTGGCGGCTGCTATCTGAACGACAAGAAAAACGATTAGAGGTTGAGATTTCTGATGTGAGTCCAGTGGTTCCATTCGAATTCAAACAAGATACTTCTGTTTTGAGGCTAATAAAAGAATTCCTAATCATGGCATTTCCACTTACAGTATCGGGAGTTCTGCTTTATTTTCCGTTTTATGTCGGTTTTTCCTCTCAGGCCGGTGGAATATTGCCAAACTTAGTATACTCATCCCGTGGTGTTCACCTGTGGGTCATGTTCGGATCATTATTGCTGCCGATTTTTGCCTATCTCCTGTTTGTCAGGTTTCGCTTTCATGAGCGATTTAATTTGGGTCGGGGGTTTCTACTCGCATCAGGATTGATTCTGATCCTCTGGCTATCATCATTTGGGTTCGGAGTAGGAATTGCCAGCATACCATTGCTGGGAAATATTTTTGTCTCATCGATTGGGGGAGACTCGA
>JALHTN010000018.1 GCA_022865865.1 Anaerolineales bacterium | reverse complement strand
TGGTTATGGCCATGAAATGATGGGCGGTAGAGGCCGGTATGGTGGTGGAATGGCATATGGCGAAGTTGGTTCGTACCACGAAGTTATGCTCGCAAGCTTTGCTGAGACGCTTGGAATAACAGCAGAGCAGCTGGAAGCACGTCTCGAAGGCGGTGAGACGATGTGGCAGATCGTCGAGTCGGAAGGAGCCACCTGGGAAGAGTTTATTACTATCATGCAGCAAGCACGTTCAACCATGCTGGAACAGGCTGTGGAAGAAGGCACTATGAGCCAGGAACAGGCTGATTTCATGAACTCACGCTTTCAGGGAAGAGGTTTCGGTCAAGGATATGGTGGCTGCATGAGTTCTGATGGTGGCGACCAGCAGGGATATCAACGGGGTCCCCAAGGTAGGCGGAATGCTCCCTAAGTAACACGATTGTATTCGTAGAACGACTTTCTTATCAAGAACAGTGGGTAGTGGAAAACCTCTACCCACTGGTGTTGTATAATCACACAAATATGTACCCAATATTATTACCGCAGATTGTAGGAAAATTACTGCTGATGGTTTGCTCCGATTTAGATATGGAAACCAATGCCAACAATATTGATTATCGAAGATGAAAATGAGCTGGTGCGGGTGCTCCGTTCTTATCTTGAACGGGCGAATTACCGAGTCATATCTGCCGATCAAGGGGATACTGGACTAGCGATTTGGGCACAGAAGGAGCCAGATCTGGTGATCCTTGATCTGAATTTACCAGGTATGGATGGCTTGGATGTTGCCCGAGAGATCCGGCGGAAAGCAGACACACCGATTATCATGGTGACTGCCCGGGTTGAAGAGACAGATCGCCTGATCGGATTGGAGTTAGGGGCGGATGATTACATCACCAAGCCGTACTCACCACGTGAGGTCGTGGCACGTGTGCGCGCGGTTTTACGCCGGGCAGGTACTACTCAGAACAACCGCAATGTGCTGCATGCAGGTTCTTTGGAAATCGATCTTGTTGCGCACGTGGTTTCTAGAGATGAAGAGCCCATCGATCTAACTCCCACAGAGTTTAAACTCCTGGAGATATTGGCTTCGCAGCCTGGCCGGGTATTCAGCCGCCTGCAATTGCTGGAGGCATCCCAAGGCGCTGCCTATGAGGGCTATGAGCGCACCATCGATGCCCATATAAAAAACTTACGCGCGAAAATTGAACCGGAAGCAAAGGACCCCATCTATATCGAGACCGTTTTCGGGGTCGGGTACCGCTTCTCTAAAAAAATGAAATCATGAACTCCTGCGATCCATTCAGAATATACCCTTAATCAACCTATCTGTCATGCGCTGGCGATTGTTTCTCTCATTCATTCTGATTGCAATGGTATCTATACTTAGCCTGCTGATCATCGTCAGGCGTGGAGCGATCCAAGAGGTCCAGACCTACATGTTTCGAGGAGGAATGGCAGGACTCGAAAGCATTGTCACTGATCTAGAAGCTTATTACCAAAGCAATCAATCATGGGAAGGAGCAGAACAGGTACTAAAATTTCCAGGTCAAAATCAGGGAAATCGCCGCGGTACCCAGGGAAATCCTTCTGGAATGGGGGGGATGATGAGCCAAAATCTGCAGCTGACGGATGTCCAGGGGAACTTAATAGTGGATTCTAGGAATCCGAATGCAGCTGGAAGATTAGATAGCACTGAATTAGAGCAAGCCATTGCCCTCCAAATGGATGACAAAGTTGTCGGATATCTGGTACACGAGGGAGGCATAGTTTTCACCAGCGGCGATGATACAGAACTGGTCAACAGGTTGACCCGAGCGGCATATATTGCAGCTGGAGTAGCGATTGGATTTGCTTTACTACTCGCGCTGCTTCTCAGCTCGCGTTTGCTCAAACCGGTACGAGCTCTAACTCAGGCTGCATCGGATCTGGCAGAAGGGGATTTATCCCAGCGGGTTGCCATTCAGGGTCATGATGAGCTGGCTGTTCTCGGCCAGACATTCAACCAGATGGCCAGTTCGCTCGAAAATGCTGAGCAGAGCAGGCGTGCCATGACTGCAGACATCGCACATGAGTTACGAACACCATTAGCAGTGCAACGTGCCCAGCTCGAAGCTTTACAAGATGGAGTCTATCCGGCAACTGATGAGAATTTAGGTGCGCTCTTAAAGCAAAACATTTTGCTTACCAGGCTGGTTGCGGATTTACGTACCCTTGCTCTGGCGGATGCAGGACAGCTGCAGCTCGAAAACATTGCAACAGATTTAGTATTGTTGACAGCCAGAGTAACGGATCAATTCAGACCCCAGGCAGATGAGATGGGAATTCAACTTCAATTTACAAAGCAGGGCAGCTGCCAAGAAATCAGCCTTGACCCGGGTCGGGTGGAACAGATCATTGGGAATTTAATCTCAAACGCGCTGAGATACACACCGGAGAAAAGCTGGGTGAAGATAAATTTGGATTGTTCAAATATACAGGCTGTATTAACCGTCCGAGATAATGGCTCCGGTATCCCTGAAGAAGCGGGGGAACAAATTTTTGAGCGTTTTTACCGGGCCGATAACAGCCGCAGTCGAGCAGAAGGAGGCACAGGATTGGGATTGGCGATCGCCCGTCAGCTGGCGGAAGCCCAGGGTGGGGAACTGACTGCCAGCAATCATCCTGAGGGTGGTGCAGAGTTCCGGCTTGCTTTTCTGGTTGAAGATGGCGAATAAATGGTAACTAACAATGTCACTCGAATGCTAGATGCTAAAGGCATTGCATACCAAGCTTTTGATCTGCCCAAAGAAAAGCTCAGCGCAATGGAAGCGGCGAGCTTTCTTGGAGTTGAACCAGAGAAGGTATACAAGACGATCGTTGTGACCCGAGAAATGCGAGGAAGACCTGTCCTGGCATTGGTTCCCGCTCCTCAGGAGGTTGATTTAAAAGGCTTATCACAGGCCCTGGGTGAGAAAAAAGTTCAAATCGCGAAACAGAAACAGGCTGAGCAATTAACCGGATTACAAACCGGGGGTATATCCCCTTTGGCGTTAATCAATCGCAGATTTCAAGTGGTGATTGATATCTCAGCCCAATCACAGGAGGAAATCTATGTTTCGGGCGGACAAAGGGGGCTCAATATTTGTCTGGCAACGGAGGCATTGATTGAGTTGACCAATGCAGATGTAGCAGCAATCAGCAAGCGATATGCGAAGGGTTAATTCCTGGTTTGCTTGTATGAATTGCATATTAATCCTATAATTCGACTAGCAATTTACCCAGGAGAAGGAAATGAGCGAACAACCCGAAAGTAACGAGCCAATCATTAGCTGCCAAGATGTTCATAAGTGGTTTGGTAGTTTTGAAGCATTGCGGGGAATTTCAATGGAAGTGAAAAAAGGAGAGGTGATAGTAATATTTGGCCCTTCGGGTTCCGGTAAATCGACCTTTATCCGCACTTTAAACCGGCTGGAAGAACACCAAAAAGGAAAGATCGTAATCGATGGGATCGAACTTTCCAAGGATGTGCATGACATCGAGGCAGTACGTATGGAAACAGGTATGGTGTTTCAGCAATTCAACCTATTTCCCCATCTGAATGTGCTGGAAAACATCATGCTTGCGCCGGTGCAGGTTCGAAAAAAGTCCAAGTCGGAAGCAGAGGAGATTGGTCAGCAGCTTTTAGAACGGGTGGGAATCCCTGAACAGGCTGAGAAATACCCCAACCAGCTCTCCGGTGGTCAACAGCAGCGGGTCGCGATCGCGCGGGCATTGGCAATGCAGCCGAAGATCATGCTCTTTGATGAGCCAACTTCAGCGTTAGATCCAGAGATGATCAAGGAAGTATTGGACGTGATGATTGAACTGGCTCAAACAGGGATGACAATGTTGGTCGTTACACACGAGATGGGATTTGCAAGGGGGGTTGCCGACCGCATGTATTTCTTCGATGAGGGATTAATCGTGGAAACAGGAACGCCGCATGATATCTTCCACGATCCACAGGAGGACCGCACCAAGCTGTTCCTTTCTCAAATATTGTCCCATTAATCATCATGAAATGAACTTAACAGGATCTGCCGCCGGGAATGGCGGCTTATTTTCTTTTAAAAAGAGCTGCAATAGTCCACTGATTTCAGGAAATATCAATAGAAACCGGCTTCTAAATGCGGTAAGTTCTTCGGATGCGGAGATTTTTATAGTTGAGAGATTTAAACCTAGGAATCAGCCCTTGATCACTACCACGGGTCTTAACCGGGCGACCTTATTAGCAATACCAGCTTTATGGACAGTCTCAACCACGTCATCAACATCTTTATAGGCTTGAGGGGCTTCTTCT
>JALHTN010000173.1 GCA_022865865.1 Anaerolineales bacterium | reverse complement strand
GGTGATTTTTAAGTCGGTTTTGATCGTGTCAACCAGCAATTTTGGTTCACTGCTTTCTGAGTCGAGGCGGCCTTCTGCGAGAATCAGCTTATCAATTTCGATCTGGTTGGATATCTGTTTCCAAACCCTTGGGAAGATCACCAATTCAACTTCACCCTGCAGGTCTTCCAGGGTAGCAAATGCCATGGTCTGTCCTTTGCGGGTCTGGTGGGTGCGGTAGCGAGTGATCATGCCTGCCAAGCGCACCCGGTCGTTCGGGTTGGCTTCGTTAAGCTGACCCGAGAAATGAGTGACGATATCAGAAAGGACATCCATCACCGGGGTGAGCGGGTGATCCGATACATATAATCCGATCAGCTCACGTTCCCAGTTGAGCTGTTCCCGGTAGGAGACCTCCGTGTAGGTCTTCTCCAAGATGAACTGCTCTTGAAGGCCGGTATCAGGACCAAAAAGCGTCATTTGACCCATCTCAACTGCTCTGAAGTGAGCTGAACTGAATGACACCAGCCGGTCGAGCGACTGCAGCAGTGCCGGACGCTCGCCAAATCTGTCCAGGGCACCCACCCGGATCAGGCATTCCAGGACTCTTTTGCCGACCTTGCGCAGGTCTACACGGTGGCCGAAATCGTTGATATCCTGGAAAGGACCAGCCTGGGCGCGAGCCTCCAGGATCACGTCAACTGGTGCGCGGCCAACATTCTTAATGGCTCCCAACCCGAAGCGGATGGTTGGTTTTCTTTGATCACCATCTTCAATAGAGAAATCCCACTCACTGATGTTGATATCCGGTGGGGCAACTTCTATCCCCAATCTGCGGCTGTCTGCCGCGTATAAGGCGACCTTACTGGTATCGTTTTGATTGACCGATAGCAAAGCGGTCATGTACTCAACCGAGTAGTGTGCTTTCAGATAAGCGGTTTGGACAGCCAGAACGCCATAATCAGCAGCGTGAGCTTTGTTGAAACCGTAGCGTGCAAATTCTTCCCACTCATCGAAAATTGCGCGCGCGGTATCCTCGTTGATGCCGCCATCCACGGAGCCCTGGATGAATTTCTCCCTGTGTTTGAGCAGCTTATCTTTTTGTTTCTTTGAGATCGCCTTGCGTAAATCATCTGCCTCTGGCGCGGTATATCCCGCTAAATTCATCACCGCAAACATGAGCTGTTCTTGATAAACTGGATAGCCGTAAGTTTCCTTGAAGATCGGTTCAAGCGCCGGGTGCAGGTATTCGACCTCTTCTTCTCCATGCATGCGGCGGATATAACCGGGGATAAAGTCCATCGGACCCGGCCGGAAGAGAGCCACCATGGCGATCACGTTGTCCAATGTCCGGGGTTTCATCTGCACCAGATAGCGGCGCATGCCTGCGCCCTCTACCTGGAAAACCCCGGCTGTCTCCCCGCGTCCGAGCAGTTCAAATGTTTGGGGATCGTCGACGGGGATGTTATCGAGGTTCAAATTTACCCCATGGCGTTCAT
This sequence comes from Anaerolineales bacterium, assembly GCA_022865865.1. The sequence continues at coordinate 1,004 of JALHTN010000173.1, read as the reverse complement.
CGATCAGCGCGCAGGCTCTGGCCATGATGGTTAATGTCGCCAGGCCGAGAAAATCAACTTTAAGGATGCCTAAATCATCGATGTGCGACATCTCAAATTGGGTAACGGTTTTAATTGGATTGTCGTCCGCAGAACCGCTGGTAGGTCGATGCAACGGCAGGTATTCGATGGTTGGTTTATCGGTGATGATCACGCCTGCGGCATGAGTACCGGCATTGCGCACCACCCCTTCCATCTGGCTGGCGGTCTCGATCAGCTCCTTGAAATAAGGGCTGGATTCGTAGAGCTGCCTAAAATCGGAGACTTCTTCAATCGCTTCCTTGATCGTGACTGGTTTGCCAGGGATATTGGGCACTTGTTTGGCAGCGCTGTCGACTTCGCTCAGCGGAATATCCAGCACCCGACCCACATCACGGATGGCGGCCCGGGCACCCATTGTGCCAAAGGTGATAATTTGGGCTACCTTGTCATCCCCGTATTTTTGGGCAGTGTAAACCAGCATATCGGCTCGCCGGTCATCGCGAAAATCCAGATCGATATCCGGCATGGAGATGCGGCCTGGATTTAGAAAGCGTTCGAAGATCAGGCCATGTTGAAGCGGATCGACCAGCGTGATGAATAAACAATAGGCCACAATCGAGCCGGCAGCTGAGCCACGGGCGTTGTACCAGATATCCTGCTGGCGGGCATAGCGGCACAGATCCCAAACGATCAGGAAATAGGTGTCAAAGCCCATTTTGTGGATGATTTCCAGCTCGTATTCCAGGCGCTGGCGGACTTGTGGATCATCCTTGTGGCTCCCGTAGCGTCTTTCTAAACCGCTTTCACAAAGCTGCAGCAGGTAGGTTTCGGGGGTGAAGCCTTCGGGGACTTCGAAATGGGGCAGATGGTAGCCTTTAAACCCCAGGTCAATATTGCAGCGGTCCGCGACCTGTAATGTGTTGGATATCGCTTCAGGTACCTCGGCAAACAACCTGGACATCTCCTGCGGACTGCGCAGGTAG
>JALHTN010000172.1 GCA_022865865.1 Anaerolineales bacterium | reverse complement strand
TTCTATATCTGGAAAACCATTTCCGGTTCCCACCCACGCCTTCTGCACGCATAATGCTACCACAAGAGCTTTTGGAATTACCTAACAATCGTGAAAGGCTTTTGCTAATCTCAACCAATCTGGTTCATTCCTTGCAGCTAGGCCTCCACCAAATGCGTTTATCGCTTTCCAACCCGATTAGAATAATCCTTCTCCTGTGTGCCTACCTGGTTGTCGCATGCGTTCCTCAAGAGCGTAATGATCCCGGAGCAGGCTGGGATTATACTGATCTGCGCAAGCTTACCCATAATGACCAACGAAATACCGAAGGCGACTTCATTGCTGGATATTCCCGTTCTGCAGGTAGCGACTTTCAGCTCAGATTCGATTTGTTAGATTTGGCTGGACCCCCAATGAATGACTTCTACGTCGCATTGGATTTCAGTCCTGGTGGCAGCCAGTACCTGCCAATACAAGGCGAGGCAGATATCTCCTGGGATACATTATTATATTTACCTGCAGCTGGTCTTCCTCAAGCATTTTCTCCATCTTTCCCGGGTGAGTCATCCAAAGGATCTGGATACGAATCTCATATTTCTGTTCGTGAAGACATAATCCCACGCATCGTCAGGATACCCTGGCAGGATTACGTGCTGATTTCCCTCAACCAGTCCTTCTTTCCTCGCTCGCTAAAAGGCATTAAGATCCAGGCCTTCAGCACTGCACCTGGTTCCACAGAAATCAGGGATTCTATTGGACCATTCAGTTCCAACGCCTTGCCGCCTGAACAGGCTCCCCTTGTACTCACTTTTTGGAACACACTCCCCGCCTATTCACCCGCTCAAACTCTTAGAAAATGGGATGGAGCCCATACGGGTCCTTTTGGTGAACGCCACGGTCTCTCTATTCTCCTTGAAAATGTCAGCAGATCATCCATCCCGGTCGTACTGTTAGATTTGCGTGCACCATCCGCGTTATCAGCTTTGGATCAATTAAATGCGAGACCCCTGATTAAAGAATTGCTCGCGGATAAGCTCCTCATCCTACCAGATACACTCCCCGGTTCACCATCCTTTCCCCTTTTCCCTGATGGTCTGCCTGAATGGACCCCAGAGTATTATCCCGAATATGCCAACCTGATTTCCAACCAGTTCGATATTCCTCCCAGTGATATGCTCTATGTTCCACGCTTAATGGATGGGATTGATTTGAATTATGTCCTCTATTTTTCGCCAGCTGAACATAATTCACCTTATGGGTTCCATATACCTCTACCACCCCAAATTCCTCAAGAACCCCAGGCCAGCCCAGAAGGTATTCCGCTGACTATCCGCAAAAAGTTGCTGAAAATCGCTCTAATGCACAGATCGGCGCCTTCCGGCTACCCTTTCCTGATCCTGGGTGGCAGTCTTCAGGAAAGTGCATTTGCAGATCCAGCCTCCGCAGCGGCAACCTTGAGCTATATCGCTAACCACCCCTGGATCAAGCCTCTCGATGGGGATGCCTTGCGCTCATTACCAGCACACGCGGAACCTCAATATCTGCCCGGAAATACGACACCCAGCAGCACTGAGCAATTTGCCCCCTCAACAATCCTTTCAAACCTCCCAGAACCGGGGCATAGTCCATCCAATCCGCTTTACCTGGCGGCTTGGGACTCCGCTCTTTCGCTTTTTACTCCACTACCGCCGGAACCGAACACATTGGCCCAATTGAGATCCAATTACACCGGCCAACCATGGATTCTCCTTGCAGCCGCACGATGGGCAGATAATCCCTACTCTAGTCAGGATTGCCTCACAGATCCTGATCAAGATGGGATTCCGGAATGCATACTCACTTCAGAAGATCAATTTGCGGTGATAGATCTGCTTGGAGCTCGCTTGATCGCTTACTTTTACCGGACCGA
>JALHTN010000171.1 GCA_022865865.1 Anaerolineales bacterium | reverse complement strand
GAAATCAACTTCCTCACTGGTGTTTTGACCGACATCCCCGATGTAAAGGTCTCCGGTCAGGCGATCGAAAGAGAAGCGCCAGGGATTACGCAAACCCAATGCCCAGATCTCATCCCGGTACGCAGCCTCACCGGTGAAAGGGTTATCAGTGGGGATACGGTAAGCTTTTCGTTCTGGAGGTCCGCTGCTATTATTGAATATTTGAGGAAGATAGATCTTGAAATCACCAGTCGCTGGCAGGTTATTCTGCAGGTCCACATCGATGCGCAGCATTTTTCCCAGCAATGAACCTGGATTCTGTGCGTTATCCTGCGGGTCTCCTCCACCACCGCCATCACCAGTTCCAATATAAAGGTAATTGTCCGGTCCGAATGCAATCTGACCACCATTATGGTTGCTGTAGGTTGGGTGTGGCAATTCCAGGATTATTTCTTCAGTACCCGGGACAGCCAGATCGGGATTCCCGCCGACTGAAAAGCGGGAGACAACATTGTTCCCATCCAGCTGCGTGTAATAGACATAGAAGTATGGGTGCGAGGGTCCATACATGGGTGGAAAGGCAACACTGAGCAAACCTTGCTCATTCCCACCGCCATTCGATGGAGATCTTACCCGGCCAGAAATGTCCAGGAATGTAGACTGGATGGCAGCATTGAGCAAGATTTTAATTCTACCTGGTTGTTCGACCACAAATAAACGCCCACTGCTATCATCCGCATGCGTGATGTGAACAGGTCTGTCCAAATCTTCGACAACAAGGACGGTGCCAATGGTCGGCCAGGCAGCAAGATTGTCCTGATCATCAAACGGTGATATACCAGCGGTGAATATCAACCCGACGATGAGCAGCAATAGAAAGCTAGTCTTCATAAGAGATTTCCCAATTAATCATAATTGGTTTATGGACATGCACAAGGGGAACTTGGTACTAAGATTAGCAACTGACCTTACGGACAGTCCTTACTCAGATGTTCCTCAAAAGTTTCAGAAAATGTGTGTACCCCAGATTCATCGCAGGTAGCCCGGAAAAAATAATAAGGGGATTGGGCCGGAAAAGCAACCGCTCGCAAGGCACGCAAGCTGGGATTGGCGATCGGCCCGGGAGTTAATCCAGGGTATAAATATGTATTGTAGGGGGAGTCAAACTGCAGATCACGACTGCTCAATGGATTGGTCCACCAGGTGTTCTGCTCCTGATTGAAACCGCGCGCATACTGGACCGTTGGGTCCGCTTCTAATGGCATCCCGATTTCCAGGCGGTTAAGAAAAACGGAAGCGATCATTGGCATTTCTTCTCCAATGACCGCTTCGCGTTCGACGATTGCGGCCAGGGAAACTGCCTGGTAAACTTCCAGGCCCTGGTTCTGAATACCGTTAAGCAATTCTGGAGTGAGGTGAGAAATGAACTTGTCAAGCAAAATGCTGATCAATTGAACCGCCGCTGTTTGTCGGGGAAGGCGATAAGAACCTGGGGAAAAAAAGCCTTCCAGAGTCCCACCCTGAGGGAAACCCTGTGGCAGGTTTGTGAAACTGCCAGGCATGCTGGCCGCGCTTAAAAACTCCTCTGGGGAAAATTCAAGACCGGAGGATGGTAAAGTGGCGGCAATTTCCTCCATTCTCCAACCGGAAAGAATGGATAGGGTGACCTCACTGGGAGTTGCATCTTGCAGGATATGAGCGATCTCCAGCGGGCTGTCTGCCGGGCTGAGGGTGTATTCACCAGCCTGGAGGGTGGTATCGAGGCCGGTGTAAGTAAGATAAATGATAAATGCCTGCGCATTTGAAATCAACCCATATGATTCGAGCTGGGAAGCGATAATGAGAGGTGATTGGCCGAGGGGGATCTCGAAAGTTGCACTGTCTCCCAGCGGATTGGTGGGTTGGTTTATTTGATCGCTCTGCAAAATCAGCTGTGCGGAAAGCCGCAGACGTTGGATCGGGTCCAGCGCTGATGCAGGAGGCCCAAAGGCTGTCTCTACCCGCCGGGTAACCTCCAGGTAGCCAGCGAACAGCAGGCAAGCTCCCAGGCAAAGGATTACTGCACATCCAACAAATACGGTCAGCCCAACTCGATTGCGTCGTTTGCTCATCTCAATTGAACCTATCACTCCTTGATCTGGATCTGTTTATCACAGGCAGTAACCATATTTATGTAAAGCTCAGTGTTGATCTACCCGGGCATCGAGGAATGATTGCAGGATCACAGTTGCTGCTAAATCATCCAGATGGCCCTGACGCTTGCGGCGAGAGGTGCCCATCTCAATTTGTGCTTCACGGGCTGCAGCTGTGCTCAAACTTTCATCCCATAACACGACTCGTAATTCAGTCTGTGATTGTATCTCTGCAGCTAATCGTGCAGCTCGCCGTCCTTCGAAAGTGGGTTGACCATCTTGATCGAGGGATTGGCCGACCAAGATCACCTCAGTT
>JALHTN010000170.1 GCA_022865865.1 Anaerolineales bacterium | reverse complement strand
CCGAATTCGATGCGCGGGTTCGAGAGCAGGAAAGCGTGGATATAGCCCTGCAAATTAGACTCATCCTCTGGATCAGGATGCCATTTCGTCACCAGGGAATCAATCGCTTGCGGAGGCCGGTACGGCGTGTGGCGGGCGAACATGGAAGCGCTGCCTTCGTCCAAGCCGAAGGCGCCGACCACGACATCGGCTTCCAGGGGTAAGCTTTCGGTGTAAACGATCACCCGGTCCGCATGAAACTCCAGATCGACCGCCCGTCCGGGGAAGACAGCGATGCCCTTTTCCTGGACCTTTTCGAGCATATACTGGTCAAACTGCACCCGGCGCAGGGCATAGGAGTCACCATCCTCTCCCTCCAGCTTGATCTGCTCAGAGGAACTGTGCAGCACATATCCTTGAATATCAACCTGGCACAGGTGCATGGGGAAGGGGATGCCCAGGTCTGCTTCTAATAATGCAGGCAGCGGGGGTGAGAGCACGCCCACGCACTGGTTGTAATGCTTTTCATCAAGGAACTGCTTACCTTCAATCAAAGTTATGTGCAGTGAAACCCCCAGCTGGGTGGCTTTTCTTTGCAAGGCCAGGGCGCAGGCTGAACCGCCCGGTCCACCGCCAATAATCACGACCCGGCTGTCCTGCGAACCGATTTTCTTGGAAGTGTTCAAAACGACCTCATTGCATGTGGAATTGTTTGCGGGTAAATGGGGTTAATGTTTTGATTGTGGACCATTTTGTGAAGAAAGTTACCAGATTTATCCTGGAATAATCCATACTAATATGGTAGAATTACTCATCATTTATATAACAATTTTTTTCATCTATAAATATTTTATTCACGGTTATAAATAGGTCACTATGAACGGAGGGTATTTGAGAGGAAAAGCTGGTGCCATCAACACGCACAAGTTCAATTAAATGTGCTTTTATTCTTTCTGACCGGCTGACAGCTTTGTGAAGAATCTAATTAAATTATTGAAGTTCCGAAATGGCAAACCCATCACGAGGTGGGGGCGCAAAGCCCAGGATCTGCAGTGAGGCAGACAGCCAGGCTACCGAAGTTAATTCTTCGGTTTTTTTAGTTTTATCAGACTAGTCAAAATCGCTCTTGGAGGAAAAGATGAGTAATGCATTCGGTTGGTCGAGGAAATCTCGGGAATCGGTTCAAAATCAAAACGGTGAAAAAAAACGCCCGAGCGGGCCGCGCCCGTGGCTGTGGATGGTAGGTATCGCCGCGCTAGCCTTGGCGCTGCTAGTCCCGCTAAATTTAGCTTTTGCCGTCCATGATGATGGCCTGTTTGAGTTAGGTGATGGGATTGGTACGCCAGGATCTGCGGATATTGAGGGGGATGGAAATTTATCAACAGGTCCTGATTGGTCTGATTTGTTTGATTCAAATGGTGAGCTGTTACCCAATGCATTAACGGATTTTGATGGACTTGCGGCAGTCTTTATCCAGGATGAGCTGGCTACCAAAGGAGCGGTGGACAGCACCACCTTTACCGGTTCCAAGAACGACGATCTCCACACTGCATGGACTCATGTTTCTGGCAACGTCCCAGCAAAGGATGATTTATCAAACGTTTACCTGTATGCAACCCCGTTTAACGATTCCAATCCCGATACTGTTGATGATTTGATTTTGTACGCTGGATTGGAACGCCTCGACCCGGGCGGTTCCAGCCACGTGGATATTGAGATCAACCAGCAACCAATCAGTTTGAACGCGGATGGCACCTTCAATGGGGAGAAAGAGCAAGGTGACATCCTGGTGGCGATGGATTTCGAGAACGGCGGTGCACTCGGTTTCGTTGAAGTTTATGAGTGGATGACACCTGCGAATACCTGGCAGCAGATCGTCGCAGTGAATGGTGGTTCCGGCGAGGGATGTAACCCCGCCAATGGCTACCCGGTAGATTCAGTGTGTGCATTCAATAATGGGTCACCTATTCCAAACGGGGGTTGGTTAAGTTACAGCAAGAATGGGAATTCCATCACTGATTTACCCGCTAATGCATTCACGGAAATGGGATTGAACGTCACCGAGCTGCTCGGGGAAACCCCCTGCTTCACCTCGGTGATCGCCAAGACACGCTCCTCCTCCGCCCTGACCAGCGACCTGAAGGATTTCGTGATTGGAAAATTTGGTCTGTGCGATGCCCGCATTTCCATCTCCGGTGGTGATACCGTTCCTGCCGGCCAGGATGTAGATGTGTCAGTCCTGCTGGAAGTGAAAGATGGAACCAATGGATTCGCCTGGGGACCTGCAGATGGATTTTCCGTAAATGGTTCTTTGGCTAACCAGGGTGGTGCATCAGCTGGGTTCGTGGATGGAGACTCCTCCTGCACCACAACCGCGGATGGCACCTGCACCCTGACTGTCAATTCACTTACAGCTGGTAGTGCTTCGGTTTCTGCATCCGCAATGGGCATCTTCCCGGAATTGCCGAGCTTCTCGGTGACCACCGACGGTCTTGGGGAAAATTCACCCCCAACCGTGGTCAACTGGACAGATGTAAGAATCAGTATTACAGCTGCCGGGGGTCACATCGATGAAGTCGGTGATGAGCGCAGCTACCCGGTGTTGGTGGAAGTGAATAACGGCAGCGGTTGGTTACCAGCAAATGGTGCCAGCGTGGAAGGCATCGTGGAGCTGACCGGTGGGGGTGCATTCCCCTACTTCCTGGACGGTGGTACCTGCACAACTGGTGCTGATGGTACCTGCAATTTGATCCTCACCTCCTCGATTGCTGGGGAAGGCGGCTTCAATGCAACAGCGTCCTACGTTTTTAATGACTCGCAGGATAATCCTTTCACGCATAGCGCGACGACGAATCCCCCGGTCACCCAGACCTGGGTGGACGCGGTGATCACTGTGGGTGCTGATCCGGACCCCTACGAGTTCAATGACCGGCCGGAGTATGCTACACCGCTCACCAATGGCGTTGCGATCACAGATGCCACACTCAGCCATTTGCTGGATTTCGACTTCTACAAGATTGCTGTGGCCAATCCCTCCCGGCTGGATGTCAGCCTGACCTCCCTGCCGGCTGACTTCGACCTGATGGTCTTTGCAGACCTGCTGGCAGAGGATGTGTACACACAGCCCTCGGACTCGGCAACCTTGAGTGAGTTCCAGGACAACGCCGAAGTCGATTCGACCGGGCGATTGTCGTCCATAGGGCGCCTCAGCTCGATCGGGCGCTTATCTTCGATTGGACGCTTGAGCTCTATTGGTCGTCTCAGTTCGATTGGGCGCTTAAGCTCTATCGGGCGCCTGAGCTCTATCGGGCGCTTGAGCTCGATTGGACGTCTTTCCTCCATCTCAGCTAATCCGGGTACCGGGGACGAGACTGCTATCTCGCTGGCCTTTGATACACCCGGCGATTACTACATCCTGGTCTTCAGCGACGCCGGAGCGGTCAGCGAGCAGCCGTACACAATCCAGGCCGATCTGAAACCGGCCGGGACGCTGGGCTTGGGCCAGTGCACCTTCACCAGCACTGATTTGACATCTCCACCGGTAGTTTACAATGCGACTAACGGCGCAGGCGCCGAGACCCTGATCCTGACCCATAAAGGCCGCCTGGCGAGCTTTTTCGGCGAGGTAGAAGCGGATGCCATGATCGCTAAGCTGGGCCAGCTGGCCGATGAGACCAACGGCATCGTGGTGCCGGTCGATACCGATCCGGCCGTCCAGCAGGCCTACGCGGCCTGGGATGCGCAGTACTGCTACGTGCTGGCTGCCAACGATGCAGCCGAAGCGGTGCGCGATCTGGTGCAAAGCTATGTGAACGATCCAGCCAATAACATCCAGTACGTGGTGATCGCCGGCACAGACGCGGTGATCCCCTTCTACCGCGTGCAGGACGAGGTGGCGATCTCCAACGAAAGTGATTTCGCAACCGCTGCTGAGGTAAGTGCAGAAAATCCACTCTACTATGCCCTCGAAGGTGGCGTGGTCACCGAGAATGGAAGTACTACTCGCTACGGCTTCATCTCTACGGATGACATCTACACAGACGATGACCCGCTTGGCTTCCGGGCGCACCAGCTGTTCGTGCCCGACCGGGCTGGCGGGCGTTTAGTGGAAACTCCGACCGATATGATTGCTACCATCGATAATTTCTTAAATGGCGGCAGCGTGGTGGTCAATAATACATTGGTGACTGGCTATGATTTCCTGCAGGACAGCAGTGAAGCCATTAACAGCACATTGGGCAGTCTGGGTGTAGTCAGCCGTGATGCCTTGATCGGCGATGGTTGGAATGCCTCCCTCCTGGTCAGCAGTTGGCCCAGTGCAGGGGATACGCCCGAACTGGTCTCCGTCAACGCTCACTTCGAACACTGGCTGGCTCTACCAGCGGTGACTGATCCACTGTTCTACAATACGGATATCCTCGCTGGAAATGTATCCAACCAGATCGCTTACTCCATGGGCTGCCATGCCGGGTTGAGCGTTTTCAATGAATTTGTAACCCTGCCGGGTTCGTCTCCTGATTTCCCGCAGGCTATGGCTCAGAAGGGCGCGGCTGCCTGGATCGCCAACACCGGCTACGGCTACGGCATGGATGATGCCATCACGCATTCCGAGCAGTTATACCTCAACCTGACCCAGCAGCTGGGCACAGCAGAGGGTAAATCTGTTGGGACGGCGTTGATGGAAGCCAAGCAGCGCTACCTGGGTGAGGCTGCTGCGGCGGGTTTTGGTACCTACGACGAGAAGGCTATGATCGAAGCCACGCTGTATGGCTTACCGATGACGACCGTAACTCTTCCAGCTCCCCAGCCGATTGCTGCCAACTCTGGAATCACTGGAGTAGCGGTATCCGAATCTGGTGCTAATCTGAAAATTCAGCAGATCAGCTTCAACCTGAACAATGTCCAAGAAGAATCCTTCTATGGAGTGACATCGATTGGTAATTTCTACTCACTGGGAGGCGAGGTATTCGCAGGGCCAGGAAGGCCAATCGAACCCAAGGGCAGTTTACCTCTTGTAACCCCCACTGGATTTGAATTGCGTGGTCTGGTTTGGAAGAGCGGTGTATTCTCCGATCAAGGTAATTTCAATCCTGTCATTGCGAGGCCGATCTGGGATATTGAAGAAGCAGAACCGACCTTTGATGCTCCCGGCTGGTTCCCTGCCAAGCTGTGGGCGGCCAACCGCTTTGGTGAACAGGATTCGATCACTGTTGTCAGCGGCCAGTTCAACAACCTGGGCAGCGTGCAGCGCCTGTTCAGCAGTATGGTACTGGAAGCGGTCTTTACTCCAGTCAGCAGCGTGGATTACGCACCACCCTCCATCCTGTATGCCGGATCACGGGAAGTCCCTGGTGGACTGGAATTCCTGGTTGGCGCTTCCGACGAGGAGGGCGTCGCCCGCGTGCTGGCCACTTACCAGGTCAGCCCGACCAGCTGGACCAGCGTCGAGCTGGACCTGGTGGATGGCATCTGGCGCAAGACGGTGGCTGGTTTGACTGAAGACACCCAGTACTTCGTCCAGGCCTGCGACACCTCCGGCAACTGCACGGCAAAGCTGGACAAGAACGATTACCTGGTCGGCAGCCCTCCACCGCAGTTCATCAATCGAGTTGGGGCCTCGCATACCTTCTGGATCGCGGTCTGGAAAGATGCTGGTACGGGTCTTGAGGCAGCACCAGGTGTTATTCCAGTGGTAACTTTAATCGACCGGAATGGCGATGTCATCCCAGATCAGGATTGGTATGGCTCCTGTGAAACAGGTACTGACGCCGCTGGGAAGTGCACGGTAATCATTGATTCTGTCCAACCTGGACCGATCAGCATCAGTGCCTCAGCAAGCATTGAAGTATTACCAGGCTTGTTCGTTACCCGTTCCACTGACGGTGAGATCGGCAACAGTCTGGATGCAACCAAACTGTATGTCGATGCCACTTTAAATCTACTTGACAGCGGTTTGGCACAGGTTGGGGATGGATATACAGTGACAGCCACGGTGGTGAAGAACGTTGGCCTGATCTTTGATACGGAAGATCCCAGCGTAGGATATGAGCCTGCACAAGGTGAGATAGTTACCTTCACAATAATCGGTCCGGTTGGTGCAGAATACACCATCACGGAAAATACCTGTGAAGTCGATCCAATAACCCTGACTGGCGGCACTAATGAGTTTGGAAAGTGCAATCTGACCTTCACATCATCAGCCGCAGCCACATTCCAGATTGAAGCATTTTCATCAGTGACCATTGAAGGTCTGCCGATTGAATTGTCTGCTAACAGTGTTTCTGTGTCCTTTGTTACCGGCAGCTTATCTCTCCAGGCTGCTTTCGATAGCCGAGAAGTTGGAGACCCACAGACCATGACAGCTACTGTCATGAGAGATCTCGGAAGCGGACCGGTAGCTGCGGGTGATGTTCCCGTGATCATCACACTTGCAGATGCATTCGGTGCGGTCAGCGTGCCAGAACCTGTGGGTGGAACCTGCTTAACTCCTGTACTGGATGGCCTGGGTACCATCATTCCTGGGCAATATGAAGGTTTGACAGATTTGTCTGGTGAATGTACGCTGATATTCAGCTCCAGTACTGCTGGTACGGTAACCGCTAATGCAATTGCCAGTCTGGCTTTCAATGGTACAACGATCCCATTGGCCAGTAATGGTGTGATTGTCACATTCGTAAGCGATGCTGTCACCATTGCACCAGATGGGGAAACCCATGCAGTTGGTTACCCGCAAACCTTCACCGTGACAGTGTCTCAGAACTCGGGAGATGGTAGCGGGGATCAGTCTGTATCGGGTGTGATTCCCGTGGTTACCTTCCCCGGCGGAGCCCCAGGAGATGTCGATACTACGGATTGTGATGGCGGAACTGATGGAACTGGGAAGTGCACGATCGTGGTGAACAGCTCTGTTGCAGGGAGTTTCACTGCTCAGATCGATGTGGATATCGATGGAGGAGGACCGCTATCTTCGAAAACGCGCACTGCAGATGTGACTTACGTATCTGCCAGTG
>JALHTN010000169.1 GCA_022865865.1 Anaerolineales bacterium | reverse complement strand
TGCTCCAGCATCCAGATCTGAAGAAATATGATTTGAGCAGTCTCGAAGAGGTAATCATTGGCGGCGCTCCTTCACCCCTGTCACTGATCGAGGCACTAGAAAAGGAGATTGGCTGCCGGGCGTATGTGGGCTACGGTCTGACAGAAACTACACCATTTATCGTGATCGCCAGACCAAAACCCCATCTGGAAGTGGATGAAACAACCCGCCAATCGTACCAGGTAAAAACTGGTTTGTCCCTGGTTGGAGTGCGCATCCGGGTGGTGGATGAGCATGGAAACGATGTCCCCCGGGATGAAAAATCGATCGGCGAGATCGTGGTTCGGGGGAATCAGGTCATGAAAGGATATTTAAAGGATCCTGAAGCAACTGAAGCCGCGATCGTCGATGGCTGGTTACTCACTGGTGATATGGCGGTGGTGGATGAGGAGGGTTATATCACCATTGTGGATCGCAAGAAAGATATCATCATCTCAGGTGGGGAGAATATTTCCTCTGTTGAAATTGAAAAAGTGATTCAATATCACCCCGCCGTTTTCGAGGTGGTGGTGATCGGTGTCCCCGACGAGAAATGGGGCGAGGTACCGAAAGCGCTGGTGGTATTAAAACCAGGTGAAATGGCAACAGAAACAGAAATCATCAATCATGTGAGAGGTAATCTCGCCAGATTTAAAGCCCCCAAATCGGTTGAGTTTAGAACCGAGTTTCCAAAAGGGGGAACTGGAAAGATCTTAAAGCAGGAACTGAAGAAAGCTTATTGGGCTGGATTGAATAAGAAGGTACACTGAAGGATATCAGTGCTGCAACTCTTATTTAGAAGCAACAAACGAAATTATTGATTGATTGTCTGTAAATATATAAAGAGGTTGTTGGATGAATGACAAACAGCAGCAGATAGATAGGTCGGAAGGATTTTCAGCCTCCCAAGCGATCATTGACCGGGATGATGCCTCAGTTGCCTCAACGATCTACCGCTACACAGATATTGTCTTCCAGCGAGGTGAGGGCGTATACCTTTACGATTTTGAAGGTCGGCAGTATCTAGATTTTGTCTCTGGAATCGCAACAATGAACGTCGGTCATTGCCACCCGCAGGTGGTGGAAGCGATCTGCGACCAGGCCCAGACGCTGATTCACGGCGCCAGTCACGTGGGTTTCCTGGAGCCGTATGTGGATATGCTCGAAGCGCTTAAGGATGCAGCTCCCGGTGAATTGAAATCCGGAAAAGGTATTTTAGTTAACAGCGGGTCAGAAGCGGTGGAGACAGGCATAAAATTAGCCCGTTACGTGACCGATCGCGCGATGATCATAGCCTTTACGGATAGCTTCCATGGAAGATCGATGGGAGCATTGGCGCTGACCGCCAGCAACACCCTCTTTCGCCGGCGTCTTTCCGGTCTGCTGCCGGGAGTTCATCACACCCCATACCCTTATTGTTTTCGCTGTCCCCTGAAGCACGAATCAGCGGATGATTGCCAGCTGGCCTGCTTGAACCTGGTAGAAAAGGCACTTGAGACTGTTGTTCCCCCTGAAGACCTGGCGGGAATCATCTTCGAACCGATCGCCGGTGAGGGAGGCTATATTGTCCCGCCAGATGGATTCCTGGCGGGATTGCGGGAAATCTGCGACCGGGTTGGCGCGCTGCTGATCGTCGATGAAGTGCAGACTGGACTGGGGCGCACCGGGAAGATGTTCGCTGTCGAGCATTGGGATGTGGAACCGGATGTCATTTGCCTGGCTAAAGCATTGGGGGGCGGATTGCCGTTGGGTGCAGTATTGGCAAAGGGAGAAATCATGGATCAATGGCCGCCAGCTGCTCAAGGAACTACTTTCGGCGGCAACCCAATTGCCTGCCGGGCTGGCTTGGCAACACTCAAAATTATCCAAGAACAGGATTTAATGGTAAATGCTGTCGAAGTAGGAGAGTTCATCCAGACTCGTTTTCGAGGAGCCCAAGAAGAATTGACGATTATTGGAGACGTTAGAGGAAAAGGTTTGATGGTTGCAGTGGAGCTGGTAAATTCTGATGGCAGCCCCGCAGTTGAGATCATCAAAGCGGTGATCAAAGACATGGGAAGCAAAGGTATCGTGCTGACGAAATGCGGTGCCAGTGCCTTGCGTTTTGCCCCTCCGTTGATCATCAGCAAAGAACAAGCTGGAGCAGGAGTGGATATCATCCTTTCGGTACTTGGCAGCCACCAATGGAAATAATTACTCCGTTCGTAGAAACCAAGACCATCAGGAATCAAAATATTAATATTAGGAGATAGAAATGTCAGCAGAAATGTATGAAAAATTAGCTCAATCAGTGATCGAGGGTGAACCGGATGATGCAGAAGAGCTGGCCAAGCAAGCACTTGACCAGGGTCTTGATCCTTTGGCTTGCGTTAATGAGGGTTTAACCAAAGGCATTCAGCAGGTTGGAGCGCTGTTTGCAAGCGGAGAATATTTTTTGCCGGAGCTGATCATCGGTGCAGAGGCGATGAAAAGAGCCTTGGCAGTGCTTGAGCCAGCCATGGCCGGGGACCAATCCAGGGAGGTGGTTGGCACAGTCGTAATAGGTACTGTTGAAGGAGACATGCACGAGATCGGCAAAACATTGGTCGGAACGATGCTGATTGCGAATGGATTTAAAGTCATCGATCTTGGTGTTGATCTGAGTGCAGATAAGTTTGTCTCCGCAGTGAAAGAAAACAATGCCGATATCGTCGGAGCTTCAGCCTTGCTGACCACCACCATGCTGCAGCAGAAAAAAATAATTGAAGCCCTCGCAGCAGAGGGTCTCAGCGACAAGGTGAAGGTCATGGTCGGTGGCGCACCTGTCACGGAGAGCTATGCCTTGGAGATCGGTGCGGATGGTTATGCTGAAGACGCGATTTCTGCGGTCGATCTTGCTTTCCGGTTAATTGATGCACCAGCCTAGTATGCGAATATTTTTTGCAGAAGAAAACATTCCCAGGAGAATGAGATGATCCAATTGAATGAAAGAAAAGCCAGCATCCAGCCAATAAAATCGAAATTAAAGATCAGCATCCTTGACGATCAGGAAATCCGCCAGATCAATGAGAACACCCGCGCGGTGTTGGCAGAAATCGGGATCGAATTTCCATCTGAAAAAGCGCTCAAAATTTTTGCGGATGTGGGAGCGGAGGTCGATTTCGAAAAACAACTGGTCAAGATCCCAGCGGATTTGCTTGATAAATATTTGGCCACCTCCCCGCGTCAATATACGATGGCAGGTCTGCGTCCGGAGCTTGACGTTCCTGTCGGCAATGGCGAAGGCACTTATTTCTACTGCAGCGGTGAGGCGCCAAAGATCGTCGATTCCGAAACCGGTGAACGCCGGCTGTCTGTAAAAAAGGATATCGCAAACCATGCGCGCATCGCCGATTATTTGCCAATCGTTTCGTTGTTATGGCCGTCGGTCAGTGCCAGCGATAAAGGCGCTACCTCCCCACTTCATGGTCTTGAGGCCTGCTACAACAGTACTGAAAAGCATGTCGAGTCTGAATCGGTGATGGATGAAATTTCAGCCCGCTACGCGGTTGAAATGGCAGTCGCCATCGCTGGTAGTAAGGAGAATCTGCGTGAACGTCCAGTGCTCTCGCAGCTGCTGTGCTGTATCGCACCATTGGCGCAGGATAAAGGGGGTATTGAAGCTGCCATGGTCTTCGCTGAGAATGGAATCCCGGTCGGGTTTATGTCGATGCCCACCCTGGGTCTTACAGCCCCTCCGTACCCTGCCGGATCTCTCACACTGGCCATGGCAGAAACTCTGAGCGGTATCATGCTCACCCAGATCATCAACCCTGGTGTAGGGAACTATATCTCAGTCAATCCAGGGATTATTGACCCCCGCACAGGGGTCTATTTCATGGGATCGAGTATCGCTCAAATTACCAATGTTGGCAGTATCCAGATGTCACATTCAAATGGTATCCCTGTGCTTGCCTGTCATTCCTTCGGGGGCAGCCAGTATGAACTCGGAAACTGGCAAGCCGGGTACGAAAACCTGTACTCACACTTCCTGGGGGTGATGGCTGGCGCGGACATGTCTTTCGGTCCGAGCGGAATGTACGAAGCCGTAAGCGTACTCGATCACCCGCGCATCCTTTTCGATCGTGAAATCCTGAAAACTATCGACGAGATCACCGATGGGATGGAGGTGGATGCAAAAACGCTTTCTTTTGACATGATCAAAAAGATAGGGCATCACAACGCCTATATCGGACATAAAGAATCTGTTAAAGCTTACCGAACAATGATGCGGCGTGACTCAATCCTTTATGAGGACGGATCTGCTGAAGGTCGCAAATGGCGCGATCCGGTGGATGTCGCCCGTGAAACCGCAAGCTGGATCCTGGAGAACCATAAACCTGAACCGCTATCTGAGGATGTGAAAAATGAGGTCCGTCGGATTGTGGAAGCAGCCGACCAGGATGAAAATTTGGCGAATGCGGTTAGAGGTCATTAGGCAACAAATCGGATGATGGTATGACATCTTCTCCCGGAATTGGAACCACACTGCGAGATATCCGAGTTTTGGACTTGACCCGGAATCTCGCAGGTCCCTACTGCACCATGATCCTTGGTGATATGGGCGCGGATGTAATTAAGATCGAACGCCCTGAATATGGGGATGATACCCGCAGGTGGACTCCACCGACCTGGAATGGTGAAAGCACGACTTTTTTAAGCGCCAACCGCAACAAACGCAGCCTGGCGGTCGACATAAACGCATCTGAGGGTTTGGATATCCTCAAGAAGCTGGCATACCAGGCCGATGTGCTGGTGGAAAGTTTTAGACCAGGCTCTTTAGGCAAGCGCGGGCTGGGTTACGAAGATCTCAAATTAGTTAATCCAGGATTGATTTATTGCTCGATTTCGGGGTATGGAAGTGCGGGACCCTCCCGGAACAGCCCTGGTTATGATCCCATCATGCAGGCTTCAACAGGTATCATGGATATGACCGGTGAACCGGATCGAGAACCTGTTCGCCTTCCAATTGCCGTGAATGATATGGGAGCTGGTTTATGGGCCGTGATCGGGATCCAATCTGCATTAATGACCCGACACGCTACTGGAAAGGGTTCTTTGATTGAAACCAGCCTATTCGAGACTGCAGCCTGGTGGATGAATTATCATATCTCAGGATACTTGGCGACTGGGGAGGCACCGGTCCGCTGTGGTACTGGTACTCCTTTTATCGCTCCTTATGAGGTGTTTCCTGCTGCAGATGAAGGCTTGCTGGTTTGCGTGGGAAATGACAACCTTTTCCGCAGCTTTGTAGAAGAGCTGGGGATACCTGATTTGGCGAACGATGGACGCTTTGCCACCAATCCACTGCGTGTAGTCAATCGAGAGGAACTGCGTGAGCTGATTAGCGAACGTTTCAAATCTCGCCCAGCTCTCGAATGGGAAGAAAGGTTAAATGCCAGATCAATTCCGTGCAGCCGGATTCTGAGCGTGGCCGATCTCGTTCAAAACGAGCAATTTAGAGCATTACAACTTTTAGAAGATAGCCCACATCCTTCCATACCGGATCTTCGTCTAATCAATCTTCCGGTGACCCAGAATAAGGGCCGGGCCGCTCAACAATATGGCCCCCCTTTACTGGGTGCACACACAAGCGAAATTCTAATTGAACTTGGATACACGGAAAGTGAGATTGAAGTGATGCTCGAAAAGGGTGTGATAGGCTCGCAATAAATCCTCAGTTCCCGTGGATTGAGGTAATAACACCGTCTCATTTGCAAAACATTGTCGGCTTGTACTATCCATTGGAGGGATTATGCCTGGTAAATTCTTTGATGACCTGGAAGTCGGTATGATATTCCTGCATGAGAAAGGACGTACGATTACCGAAGCGGACAATACCTTCTTTAACGCCATAACGATGAATACCCAACCGCTTCATATGAACGAAGATTTTTCAAGCAAGACCCAATTTGGGAGACGGATTGTAAATGGTATTCTGACACTGGGTCTAGTGATCGGTATCACAGTCGACGAACTCACAGCAGGAACCATCGTAGCAAATCTCAGCTATGAAAAAGTTAACCATCCCCGGCCAGTCTTTCACGGGGATACCATCTACGTCGAGACAAAGGTATTAGAAAAACGTGCCTCGCGTTCCAAACCTGATCGTGGAATCATTAAATTGAAGCACCTGGGGAAAAACCAGTCCGGAGAGCTGATTTGTGAAGTAGAAAGGACGGTGCTCTTTCTCAAGCGTCCGTTGTAAACGAATGCTAAAGAAGCCAAGCAAGACAAAATTAGAACGATAATTTCAAATTTCTTCCACATTCTACATGCTAATGTGAAACAGATAAATTCATAATCGGGCATTATCAACAGGACCAGCACGCTGGTGCGCCGCTTGAAGGTCTCGAGGTAGCTGCTTTGTAATTTGCTGCAAGCATGGGAAAAATTATATATACAGAAATTGGTTTCCGATATTTTGCACAAACCCAACGATTGATATTTGATATAAAAAAGGAATACAGTGATGGCAGAATTGCTAACTGCTAGAGTTGATAAATTATTTGCAGACTGGAACAAACCAGATTCTCCAGGTTGTGCAATAGCCATCATTCAAGAAGGTGAAATAATATATAAGCGTGGTTATGGAATGGCTGACTTGGAGCATGATATCCCCATTTCCTCAAAATCAATATTTGACATTGGTTCCACTTCAAAGCAATTTACAGCTATATGTATAGCATTACTAATATGTCAAGAAAAACTTTCCTTGGATGATGAAGTACAAAAATATATTACCGAGATGGCCATTTATGAGCACCCAATAACCATACGACACCTCGTTCATCACATAAGTGGTATCCGTGACTATCTAAGTCTAATGGAACTTGCCGGGATGCGATTTGAGAATGAGTATCCAGATGAGGAAGTTATTGGTTTAATTTCGCAACAAAAAGAACTCAACTTTATCCCTGGTGAAGAGTACTTATATAGCAATTCAGGTTATATCCTGTTAGCAGAAGTTGTGAAAAGAGTTTCTGGTCAATCGTTGAGAAAATTTGCTGATGAACAATTATTCAAGCCTCTTGGGATGGATAACACGCATTTCCACGATGACTTCACGATGATAGTGAAAGAGCGGGCTATGGGTTACTCTCCCAATGACCAAGGCGGATATCGGATAGATATGTCGATTTTTGATGTAGTAGGTGATGGATGCATATACACAAATGTGGAAGATTTATATTTATGGGATAAGAATTTCTACCATAACATACTAGGTGGATATGGTCAGGATTTGATTGAAAAGGTGACAACTACTGGAACTCTCAATAGTGGAGAGCCACTGGATTATGCTTTTGGTTTAGAAATAGGTGAGTATAAAGGATTAAAGATGGTCCATCACAGTGGTTCATGGATGGGTTATGGAGCAGAGTTAATTCGATTCCCTGAACAAAGATTTTCTGTTATGTGTCTTACAAACTTAAGCAGCATAAATCCCTCACGACTTACAAAGCAAGTCGCTGATTTGTATTTTTCCGATTTATATCCAGTGTTGGAGAATGACTCCGTAAAAAGTGAAGTTGAGGTATTCAAACTTTCAGCGAGAGAGTTAGAAAGTAAGCTTGGAATTTACTCCTGCTCAAAAACCGGGTCGGTTTGTGACCTATCAATGAAAGAAAAAAATTGATTTCAGATGTATTTGGTCTTAACTTTCAGATTATTGCTACAAGCCAAAACCAATTTAAAGCAATAGATATCCCTTATGATATTAGTTTTACATTTGAACGAGCTGATTTAGACAACGAACAAGTAGTTCAAATCCAGGGTGAGGAACGAATAACTTATACCTATACTCGAATGAAGACCGAGGATATAAATCCAGACCAACTGAAGGAGTTTGTGGGAGATTATTATTGTGAGGAGTTAAACACGAGTTACAAACTTTTATTTAAAGATGATAGGCTTCATTTTAGTAAAATAACTTTCCCTCCAGAAACGCTCACATTTATAACAAACGACTTATTTTTTTGGACATATATTACTTTTCGTTTTTCGCGTGATACCAAAAATCAAGTCGTTGGTTTTAGTTTAGGAGCTGGACGAGTAAAGAACTTGAAGTTTGTGAAAAGAAATTTTGGCCTAAACAGTAAGAACTGACAAATTTGCCTTGTCTAGAAAAGCCCAATAATAATTACTCAATTATCGTTCTCCTCCTCTTATCTCGGCAATACATCACACTCTTTATTGGCATTCGAATGAAGATAGTGAAATTTGAAAGCTTGGATTAATTAGAAGATTGGCCTGCCCCCACAATATGTACCAGTCATAATGTTAGACTGATTTGCTGAATTTGAGAAGGTTGAACCACAATAGTCGCCGGAGCAGGGGGTTTGTACCCCAGAGAACTATGCGGTC
>JALHTN010000168.1 GCA_022865865.1 Anaerolineales bacterium | reverse complement strand
GGTACTTGGCGTTCACCCAAATCCTGCCCTACCCGTCGCAATGCGTACCCTACGAGGGTGATTGAGACAATCCATGCCAGCAGAGAGACTGGCAGGGACAGGAAACCATCTGGAATATGTAACGCTTCAACTGATAACAGCATTCATACCTCCGAAATTACATGCTTTAATCTTCCTCCTCCCGAGAATTTCTTTCAAGACAATCTGGGCAAAGGCCAAAAAAAGTGGTGTGGATAGAATGAATTTGGTAGCCCGTTTTTTGGGTAAACTGTTCATAGAGGTCTTTGAGCTGTTGGTGATCGACCTCCTGCATATCCCCGCATTGGGAGCAGATCAAATGGTGGTGATCATGCTCGGCGTACTCGTATACCAGCTGCCCTTTCCCCAGATGAGCAACCAATACCAGTCCTTGTTCACCCAGAAAACTCAATGTACGGTATACAGTGGCTTCTGTCATGCCAGGTATCGCCTGTGCTACCCTCTGGTAAATTTCCGTAGGGGATAAGTGACCATGGGAATTTCTTAAGACATCTAATATCGCCAACCTCTGGGGGGTCAGGCGGTATCCCTGTTCACGTAAATAAGATAACTGAGCAGATGGGTTTTTCATGATGAAAATTAACGTTATTGCAAGTACTTACAATAACGAGTATTATATCTTGGGTTGATCAATCGAGCAAGATTAAAAATTCCCAGGCGCTAATCACGCCTGGGAATAACTTACCAACGAAAAATAAATTATTAATTGTTATTGATATGGGGATCTAGCTTCGAAACAATGCGGTCTTTTGGTTGAAAACCTGTTATCCGTTCGCGCGATTCTCCATCGACGAAAAGCATCAATGTTGGCACCCCCAATACCTGATACTTCATCGCGATTTCAGGGGCATGATCGACATCAAGTTTGACCACCTTTACCTTGCCATTCCATTCGCTTGCCAGCTGCTCAACAATTGGATCGAGCATTTTGCACGGTCCACACCACACTGCGGAAAAATCAACCAGCACGGGCACGGGTGCTGTTAATACTTCATTATCAAATGTACCTTCATCAATCTCAGGAATATTTGCCATCAATACCTCCGCCAAAAAGTGTTCATCAACATTATTTTTTAGTTCCCTCGCCGATAGTACCAGAGTGATGGTAAAAGTCAAGGGCAATCAAGAAGTTTTGACACAAGTTTAATAATTACTGATCAATTGGATTTTTCAGAACAAGTTTGCCTTGAAACTTGGCCGTTCACATCCTCCTGGCCATGTTCTGAAAACAGCTAATCAGAAATAATTGGTGCTGATCCCTGAAATTTGAAATCAGACCCGTGGCTGGGTTAGATGCAGTATGAAGAAGAATGTGATCTGAGGTAGAATCGAGAGGCTAACCCAGGGAAATTGTCAAACACCAAGATATGGAGACACCCATGCCTGGCTGGAAAATAATAGTAACCGACGGACTTAATGAAAGAGGATTGGAGATCCTGTCCAAGGACGCTCAGGTAGATAGCTGCCCGGGCATTTCTGGTGACGAACTGTTGGATGTCATTGGCAAGTACGATGCCATGATCGTACGGGGTCAAACTCGCGTGACTGCTGAAATCTTTTCTGCCGCTCGTCGCATCCAGGTCGTCGGCAGAGCTGGAGTAGGTATTGATAATATCGATTTAGCAGCTGCAAACCAGCACCAGGTCACCGTGGTTAATTCCCCTCTAGCAACCACACAGGCCGTGGCAGAGCATGTTCTTGCCTTAATGTTCTCCATGGCCAGATCGATACCATCTGCAGATGGAAGCCTGAAATCAGGTCTCTGGCAAAAGAACCAATTCATGGGAGTAGAAATCAAGGACAAAGTACTTGGCATCATCGGTATGGGAAATATCGGTAGTACAGTAGCTCAATTATCTCGTTCCCTCGGCATGCAGGTGGTTGCTTTTGACCCCTTGGTTCCTGAAGCGGAGATCGTTCGCCGGGGGGCAAAACCGGTGAGTATTCAGGAATTATTATCCCAATCAGATTTCATATCCATCCATGTTCCGCTTAGCACCGAAACAAGGGGTTTGATCAACGGAGGATCATTTGGTGTAATGAAACGAGGCGCCCGCTTGATTTGCACTGCCAGGGGGGGGATTGTCGATGAAACCGCGCTGCTGAGCGCCTTGGAATCTGGACAGGTAGCTGGCGCCGCACTGGATGTGTTCGCCAAGGAACCCCCAGGAATGTCTGCCCTCGTTTCTCATCCGCGCGTAATTGCAACCCCGCATATAGGCGCCCAGACCACGGAAGCTCAAGCTCGTGCAGCGGTTGAAATCGCGGCAGAAGTAATCGCTGCTTTAAAGGGAGACCCATTAAGGTGGAAAATCGTATAATCCAGGTCGATAACTATGGAGACTTCATGAACCCCGAGACCCAATTAGCTCAATTAAAATCAATCCTCAACAAATATTCCGATCTGGTCGCTGCAATTGGTTTACTGCATTGGGATCTAGAGACCCAAATGCCTTCCGGTGGATCAGCCGGAAGGGGACACCAGTTGGCAACTCTCACCCGCATTGCTCACGAAACATTCACCTCCGATCAAGCTGGGCAGCTCTTGGAGGATCTGCTCCCCTACGCAGAGCAGCTCGACCCAGACTCGGACGATGCCAGAATAATCCAGGTGACAGATCGCCTGTATAAAAAGAGAGCCCGTGTACCCGCGAACCTGATGGCAGAGATCGCAAAAGCAGCCAGTGACGCTCATCAAGTTTGGGTGCGCGCCCGGGAAGAAGCGGATTTTGCTAGCTTCCTACCCTCCTTAGAGACGATCCTCAGTTTAAAACGCCAGTATGCCGACCACTTTCGCCCATTCGAACACATGTATGATCCGCTCTTGGACGATTATGAGCCGGGTTTAAAAACCGCAGACGTCCAAGCGATATTCTCCGCTTTAAGGCCGCGCCAGGTCGAGCTGATCCGGGCGATTAGCGAGCGCCAGCAGGTTGATGACTCCTTCCTGCACCTGCATTACGATGAAAGCCTGCAGTGGAAATTTGGTGTGGAAGTGATCTCTGACTATGGATATGATTGGAAGCACGGTCGCCAGGATAAATCCACGCATCCCTTCACCCAGGATATTGGAATCGGGGATGTTCGCATCACCACCCGCGTTATGGATGATTATTTCCCTTCAGCCTTTTTCAGCACAACCCATGAAAGCGGTCACGGAATTTACGCTCAGGGGGTTGATCCAAACCTGGATCGTACTCCATTATCAAAAGGTGCCTCCCTGGCAGTCCACGAGTCACAATCGCGCATGTATGAGAACCTCATCGGGCGTTCACGCCAGTTTTGGTCTCACTATTATCCTCGCCTACAGGAAATATTCCCCGATCAGCTGGGGAATGTCGCCACGGATGAGTTTTATAGAGCCATCAACAAAGTTGAACCATCACTAATCCGTGTCGAAGCAGATGAGGCCACATACAATATGCACATCATGCTGCGGCTGGAGCTGGAGATCGCCTTGATCGAAGGTTCTCTGGAAGTGAAAGACCTGCCCGAGGCTTGGCACGCTGGAATGCAGGATTATCTGGGTCTCGCACCCCCAAACGACGCCCTGGGAGTCCTCCAGGATGTTCACTGGTCTCAGGGGTACTTCGGCTATTTCTCTACTTATGCGCTTGGGAATTTGATCTCAGCTCAATTGTGGGAGGCCATGGTAAAGGATATCCCCGATGTGGATGCCCAAATCCAGCGCGGTGACTTTAAAGCACTCACTACCTGGATGCGAGAGAAAGTTCACCATCACGGTGCAAAATTCAAACCCCAGGAGCTCATCCAGCGGGTCACGGGTAGCAAAATTGATCCTGATCCCTATATGCGTTATCTGACCCAAAAATATTCAGAGATTTACCAACTTTAATGGTGAGTCGGGAGAAAATTAATCATGGCCCGTATTCTATTCGTCGACGACGATCCCTTGACCTTGGAGACTTTGAAAAGATCTGTCGAACTGTTCGGTCACCAGGCAATCCTTGCCAATTCCGGAGAACAAGCCCAGTTATTGGTGATCGAGCAGCCCCCTGATTTGATTATGACAGATATGATGCTGCCGGACACGGATGGTGTATCGTTAGTTAAAATCTTGAAGGCTAACCCAGAGGTATCCGCAATCCCGATTGTTGTATTGTCTGCCAGCCCCGAAGTTGATGCCAGTGAAATTTCACTGGCTGCAGGTGCCGAGGAATTCCTGACAAAACCAGTTCGCCTGGATAAATTGCAATCCGTGATCGAACGCTACACTGGTAAATGAGCACCCCCAATTAACCGGGAATACTCACAAATGATGCTTGAAATTAAGTATTCCGCGATCTTCGGATTTCTGATCTTCAGCGCTCTGCTTGCTAGCTGCAGCGGAATGCTTGATACCCCTCAACCCACACTTTATCCAAAGGAGTACCTCCCGACTGTGATCGCGCTGACCGTCCAAGCTCAAGGGATCGATCTGGAGCCAGAAGATCAACCTTCAGAATCTACCCAAGGGGTCACTACTCCCGTACCCACTGAGCAGCCTGCCGAAACAAGCTCCCCAACCCCGATACAAGAACAGCCCACCGCGGCCCCAGCCGTCACCCCATCACAATTGCCAGGCGACCAGAACCCACCTCCCACAGGTGACATCCCGCTGTCGATCAATCAGATTCTCAGCCCAGGTCCAGGTTCAATAGTTGTCTCACCCTTCATCTTGCGGGCTGCGGTAAAACCGGGTGACAATTCGGTCGTGCGCATAGAATTGTTAGGCGAGGATGGGCGATTATTAATGCGTGAAATTCGCACATACCAATCTTTAGAAAACAATTGGGTTAGCCTGGGCAGCGAGATCGCTTATGGGATCAATGCTGTAGCTGAATCTGGACAATTACAGATCAGCATAGAAGATGAACATGGCAGGTTGAAATCGGTATCCTCTACCGATCTAATTCTGCAATCCGTGGGGAATCAGGATCTCAACCAACCAATTGACCAGCTGGAGGAAATCGTCCTGGAATCACCCCGAGAAAACCGCTTGATCCAGGACGGTATCATGCGGGTAGCTGGTCAAGCACGCCCGCGTTCAACCCAAGCATATCGAATAGAAATCGTCACCAGCGATGGTAAAATCGTTGGCAGCAGACAAGTCTCTGTGATCCCCCCAGCAGGGAGCCAGTATGGGACTTTCGCCATCGATGTCCCATACAACATCGATTACACGAATCGGGTTCGCGTACAAGTCTGGGAACCTGGTAGCCGCATTCCCGGCATCATCAACTTATCTAGCGTGGAGGTATTACTTAGTCCGTGAAGAAATCCCTGTTTATTTTGACGATCTTGGTCTTTCTGTTGGCTGCCTGCAGCAGCCCTACACCGATACCAACTGAAGTAGAACTGCCCACATTGCCAACACCGGAGGTTCCTCCAATAGAAGAGGTCGACAGCGCAATCGAACGCTGGGAGAACAGCAGTACCACCGATTACTTCATCGAAGTGGATGAAAAGAATCAAGAAGAGCAATGGAAAATCCGCCTGGTGATCGCAGACAATGTAATTCGAGCTGCCCAAAGACTGGACTTGGATGCGGATGGTAATTGGGGAGAACCTTATAGTATTCCACGAGAAGAAGCACAGGATTACACCGTAGAATCACTGTTAATGCGCGTCAGGAAAGATGTCCTCGGTGAAGGTAGTGCCCTCTTCAATATGGTCACCGCCTTCAACGATACCCTGGGCTACCTTCTTTTAGCGCATGCAGAAGCCTTACCATCTTATACGGAAACTGGTAATTTAGAATTAAACCGTCTAAACAGCTACGATATCATCTCCGGGGTGAAGATTCTCCTGGAGGACACTTATGGGGTGGAGCTGCAGCCAATCTTTACGTTCATCCGCAGCGATGGCCCTGAAGCATGGTGCGATAATTTAAGGATCTTCCCTGATGGCTCATCTATTTACCTGGATGACTGCAGAAATGATTTCTGGCAGATACCAACCCCTGATAGTCGTCTGGCTCTGCTCGACGAGCTTCGAACTAAATTTGCCAATCTTGATGAAACGCGAACCGAGGATGGCCAAACCCAACACCTGATCATTCCTGGGACAGGGCAAGGCAGGCCGGATGCAGATACCATTGAGGAAGCTTGGCAATTAACTGGGGACCTGCATGAGCTCTTGTCGGAACCTACAGGCTTAGGTTTGGTGATGTCCTATGTCTTTGATGGTAATTTTTTTGGTTTCGATGTTTTCAACAAAGTCACTATGCCATCCCAATTAACCAGAACCAGTGATCTAAAGGGAGCCGTACTCACTCCGGATGGAGAGCTTCTGGCATATAGCGATGACGAGGGTATCAGCGTTTTTACTTTGCAAACCCAGGCCAAAACCCAATTAATCTCTGCTCCCGAAGACGGGACTCTACTACCCCGATCCTGGTCAAATACCGGTCGCTTGCTGGTATCTCACTACCCGGAAAACCAGAGCGAACCAATTCGACATGGGTGGGTATCCATGGAGGAAAGCACCTGGCATGATCTGCCAATCCCAGAAGACATGCGCGGGTACGGCTGTGATACCGGGGCAGCCTGGTCACCTGAAGGAGACCAGTTGGCGATCACTGGTCTCGATTATGGTGAGCCCTGCAACAGCAGCCCGGGATTAACCATCATAGATTTATCCAACAATACCGCCCAGGTCGTTGCCGACCCGGTGATAAACTCAATGGCGGAAGATGGCAGCACCTTAATTGCTGGGGCACATACCCCAGCATGGTCCCCTGACGGCAGCTGGATCGCTTTTGGGCTCGACCAGGATCCGAATGAGGCTGCGAACTTCCCCACCCGTTTATATCGCGCCCATCCAGATGGCAGCAATTTAACACCGCTTACGAACAACTCCTATGGTTATGCAACACATCCTGTTTGGGCACAAGATGGCTCACTCTTTTATGGATTGAGTGGAGCAGGAGCAGACCTGGATGGTCTTTATTATTATTTACCAGCAGAGAATACCCATACCCTGCTCCTGCCCGCTGCCGGGATTCACCCTTTGAGCATCTCCCCCGATGGCGAATTCCTGCTTTATGAACAGCAGCAGGTATTAAAGATTTGGCGGACTCACCTTCAGGAAACTATAGCTGAAATTACTGGTGATGAGGATAGACACCCCTCCTTCACCGGCTGGATTGTTGTTGAAAGAGATCAGTAAATCCTAATATTGGTGATCAAGATATTAATTTGGAGAGCCGAATGATGGTAAACCAACCCTTTACATCTAAGAGAGCCCCATTTTTTAAGCATGTCCCTGACGAGAAATGGAATGATTGGCGATGGCAGCTGAGCAACCGTATTAATACCCCAGAAGAATTCGAACAGGTGATCCCACTCACAGAGAGCGAGCGGAAGGCATTATCTGCTGCCCATTTATTCCGGGTCGACATTACCCCCTATTTCATTTCCCTGATCGATCCTGACGATCCAAACGATCCTATCCGCAAGCAGGTCGTCCCGACTGAAATCGAGATGACGCCTTTCACTGCCATGATGGAAGACTCTCTTGCAGAAGATCGGCATTCGCCTGTACCTGGATTGGTACACCGATATCCTGATCGGGCATTAATGCTGGTTACAACCCAATGTGCCTCTTACTGCCGATATTGCACCCGTTCCCGCATCGTTGGCGATCCATCAGCCACCTTCTCCCGCGCTGAATTCGAGATGCAGCTCGAATATCTCGAACGTACACCCCAGATCCGGGATGTGCTCCTTTCCGGAGGAGATCCGCTGGTATTAGCACCCAAAATCTTGGATGAGATCTTACGCCGCTTGCGCGAGATCCCGCATATCGAAATTGTGCGCATCGGATCGAGGGTGCCAATTTTTTTGCCCATGCGGATAACGGATGAGCTCACGGAAATACTGCAGCAGTATCACCCGCTGTGGCTTAACATCCATGTAAACCACCCAAATGAGATCACCACCGAACTAGCCGAAGCATGTGATCGCCTGACCAAAGCGGGAATCCCTCTGGGTAATCAGTCAGTACTCCTGGCTGGAGTAAATGACAATGTGCATATTCAACGGCAGCTGGTACACGACTTGGTACGCATACGGGTGCGCCCATATTATCTCTACCAGTGTGATTTGGTTGAAGGCGCAGGCCATTTTCGCACCCCAGTAGCGAAGGGTGTTGAAATCATTGAGGGTTTACGCGGTCATACTTCTGGATATGCAGTTCCTGTATTCATTGTTGATGCACCAGGTGGTGGCGGAAAAATCCCCGTAGGTCCCAACTACCTGCTGAGTATGTCAGATCACAAAATTATTTTACGCAACTTCGAAGGTTTTATCACCACCTATGAAGAACCTGTGGACTACAATCCCGCACATGCAGCTCAGCCCACCTTGAAACGACCAGAGCCAGGTCAATCGGGATTGAGTGGTCTGCTGGATGGAGAACAGCTGTTCATCAAACCAGAAAATTTTGATAATATCCATGAACGGGGTGGATTCCAGCACCGCCTTAAGGATAGCAAAAAGTGGACTCCTTTGGGTATCGGGAGTGGTGAAGACGAAGATCAAGATGAAACCGACCAAGATTAGCTGCAGCTGATCTTAACGATTACATTCATTTACTCCACCCCACCAGGAAATCATGGCAAGGTGGAGTTTTTTTAATCATCATCCTTTCTCACCAGCCAAATAATCAACAAAAGCTGTGCAGATTCGTTTGTTAACATTCTGATAGATATAAAATTACAAATCCAGCGCCAATTGTCAGGCATATCACCGCGTGGTAAAATGAAATTAGTATAGATAGTTCTCTTTTATTTCGGAGGTTGAGAAAGCATGGAAAAGGAAGTTGCCACTTTTGCAGTGAAGAAGGGGTTAGCTCAAATGTTGAAGGGCGGCGTAATCATGGATGTCGTCACCCATGAACATGCCCGTATCGCCGAGGATGCTGGTGCGGTCGCCGTAATGGCTTTAGAACGTGTTCCAGCAGATATCCGTGAAGATGGTGGGGTTGCCCGAATGAGCGATCCAGAATTAATTCTGCAGATTATGGATGCAGTGACCATTCCGGTCATGGCAAAAGCACGTATTGGGCACTTTGTAGAAGCCCAAATACTGGAAGCGATTGGTGTTGATTACATCGATGAATCTGAAGTACTGACACCTGCAGATGAAGCCTATCACATTAATAAACACGAATTTAAGGTGCCCTTTGTTTGTGGTTGCCGCAACCTGGGCGAAGCATTACGCCGCATCGGAGAAGGCGCAGCTATGATCCGCACGAAAGGTGAACCCGGCACCGGGGATGTGGTTGAAGCAGTACGCCACGCACGTTCAGTCCTGGGTGAAATTCGCCGCCTGCAAAATATGCCTGAAGAAGAATTAATGGGCTATTCCAAGGATATTGGTGCTCCATACGATCTGGTGCTTGAAACCCGGGCTTTGGGACGCTTGCCGGTCGTGAATTTCGCCGCGGGTGGACTTGCTACACCTGCTGATGCAGCCTTGATGATGCAGCTCGGCGTGGACGGTGTCTTTGTCGGTTCTGGTATCTTTAAATCCGGTGATCCTGCCAAGCGTGCTGAAGCCATAGTCAAGGCTGTTACCCATTTCAATGATCCGTATATCTTGGCCGAGGTAAGCCGCAACCTGGGAGAGCCAATGGTTGGTCGTCAGGTCTCAGCCATACCAGAAGCCGAGTTGATCGCCGACCGCGGCTGGTAATTCTTATTCGGTCACGCACCTAATCACATCATTACCGGTATGATCATAGGCATCCTCGCACTTCAAGGTGATTTTGCGGAGCACAGCGCTGTCCTTATGCGTCTGGGAGTCGAATCCCGCCAGGTCCGCTTACCCGATCATCTAGAAGCATTAGATGGTTTAATTATCCCAGGTGGTGAATCTACAACCATCGGAAAGCTTGCTGAGGCCTATAATCTCATTCAACCGATCAAAGAATTTGCTGCCCAGCACGCCATCTGGGGTACCTGTGCCGGAGCGATTTTGCTTTCAAAGGATGTACGCCGCCAGCAGCCTTTGCTGGAGCTGATGGATATCACTGTTGAACGCAACGCCTTTGGACGCCAGGTAGAAAGCTTTGAAATCGATCTCGAAATACCTGTTCTATTGGAATTAGATCCTCAAAATCCTGAACCATTTCATGCTGTATTTATTCGAGCCCCATTGATTGAAACCGTTCAAGGGTCTGCAACCACCCTGGCAACTTTGCCAGATGGTCGCATTGTGGCTGCCCAGCAAGGAAAACTATTAGCGACCTCCTTCCATCCTGAACTCACCCCAGACAATCGCTTCCATCGCTATTTCATCAGCATGGTCAGCAGATCAGATAGTCGCAATTAACAAAAGAGTAACGCTCCATTATGGTCATCCGACAGTTCGATTTGCGTGATCTCCCCATACTCGTGCGCTATCGCAAGCGAGGCTTATTTTTTGATAACGCCTCCGTATTAACTCGCGGTGAAATGCTGGTGCCCTTTGGAGCCATGCTTACCTTCTTCGCTCCTGCGACTGGCATCTACACCTATCTACATAAAGATGAAGACAACCAAAGGGAAACATTACTGGGTCAGGTTACGCATGGTCAAGATCAACACCTCGCTCGGCTATCCTTCCTGGCACCCGTCTCAGCCCTGGATGGAAATACGCTGCTGAATCTGCTGGAGCATATCATCCAGCAGATCGGTAAACGAGGTGCTTTCCATCTCCTGGCAGAAGTTGAGGATGGCACTGCCGCCTTTGACAACCTGCGCCAGGCTGGTTTCGCACTCTATGTCCACCAACGCATCTGGAAATCGCCACCAGAAACTGATCTCAAGCCCAATCCATCCCAATGGCGCGAGATCACTGCCCAAGATGTGATTGCAGTGCGCTCTTTATACAGCACCATGGTTCCCCCTCTGGTCCAGCAGGTTGAATCACTGCCCACTGAGCAAATAAAAGGCCAGATTTATTACCTGGATGATGAAATAAAAGCCTATGCCGAGATTCGTTTCGGGCAGCAAGGTATTTGGATGCATCCCTTTTTTCATCCTGACACGAAAGATGCAACCACGCTGCTGGCAGATTTGCTGTTGAATTTACCCCATCGCCATTCGCGGCCCATTTACCTGTGCATTCGCTCTTACCAGTCCTGGCTCGAAAATTCGTTGGAAGACCTCCAGGCCAGCGCTGGTCCATATCAAGCAGTCATGGTAAAGCATTTAGCAATTGCTCAGCAAATCAAGAGCTCCTTCAACCTCCGTGCTCTCGAAGGTGGCCAGCAAGAGATTACCTCCCCTTTTGCGAGATCGGAGAGAAAAAATAACTTATGACTAAAAGTCACATAACAGATGATTTGCAAGCGCTGATGGACGTGCTGCCAGATCGTATCCACCATTCAGTTTTAGCAGAAGATGACAACGATAATCTTTTAGAGGTAATTTTAGATCTGGGTCGGGTTCCTACAGCACGGTTTATCGATCGTGAACTGGTATTAAACCAGACTGAAGTAACTCATCAAGATATTGATGCGGTGACCGGGCGCATTGGAGATTTTGACAGTGATAACCGCGCTGGATTGGAGCGCACCCTGCACCGCATCTCGGCCATCCGCAATCGGCGGGGACATATCGTTGGGTTGACTTGCCGGGTTGGTCGCGCGGTATACGGCACGACCGATCTGATCAAAGATCTTATAGAAAGCAAGAAAAGCTTACTGATCCTCGGCCGTCCCGGTGTTGGGAAAACCACTCAATTACGCGAAACTGCGCGCATCTTAGCTGAAACCATGCGTGTGGTAATTGTGGATACCTCCAATGAGATCGGGGGTGATGGTGACGTCCCCCACCCGGCGGTAGGGCGCGCCCGGCGCATGCAGGTAACCACCCCTTCCTTACAGCATGAGGTGATGATAGAAGCAGTTGAGAACCATAATCCCGAGGTGATCGTGATCGATGAAATCGGGCGGGAATTGGAAGCAACTGCAGCGCGTACGATCGCTGAACGCGGTGTACAGCTGATCGGCACCGCCCATGGTAATACCCTTGAAAACCTGCTCCTCAATCCAACCTTATCAGATCTGGTCGGGGGTATTGAATCAGTCACTCTCTCGGATGAGGAAGCCCGTCGTCGCGGTACACAAAAAACTGTCCTTGAACGCCGTTCTCCCCCTACTTTTGATGTGTTGATCGAGATTCAAACCCGCGATCGTTTGGCGGTCATTTACGATATTTCTGAAGCCGTGGATGCCCTTCTGAGAGGGTATCCTTTGCCGACTGAAATTCGCACCCGTGCAGCAGATGGAGAAATTCGAATCGAGAAGAGCAATCCAGAAACATCCAGCCAGCCAGCCATGAATTCGAGAGGCGGTTTCCGCCGTATGGCAAATGTCGGACCAAAACGTCAGCACCAACAATCTTGGGAGACAACCTCAAAAGTTGTGACGGCTCCTGAGAATTCACAAAATCTCCCTCTGCAAACCATGCGTATTTATGCCTATGGTGTTGCCCGTAATCGGCTGATCCAGGCCGGAAAACGCTTGGGTGTGCCGGTTCTGGTGGTCAAGGATATTGCTGAGGCGGATGTTTTAGTTACCTTACGGACTTATTACCGCAAACATCAACGACCTATCGTTGATGCTGAAAACAAGGGCATGCCCATTTACGTCTTGCGCTCCAATACGGTAAACCAGATGCAGAAATTCTTGAGTGATTTGTATAACATTTCCAACGAGAGCGATGAAGAGCAAACCGTTGAACAAGCCTTGCAAGAGACTGAGGGTGCCATCAATGCTGTCTTGAATGGAGAGCGTTGGATCGAGCTGCCTCCTGCGATCTCTTACGTTCGTCGCTTACAACACGAGATGGCTCGCCAAGCCGACCTGACCTCTCATTCATATGGAAAAGAGCCGAATCGCAGGGTGCGGATCTTTAGAGACTGAGAATCATTAACCACATGTTCATCACTATTGAAGGACCGGATGGCAGCGGTAAAACCACCCAGGTCACTCCCCTATGCGAATACTTAATCCAGCAAGGTCATCCGGTATTAATCACTCGTGAACCCGGCGGCACTGTCATTGGAGATCAGATTCGCCGCATACTTTCAGATCTGAAAAACACAGGCATGCATCCCCACAGCGAGACCCTCCTGTTCTTAGCAGCCCGGGCTCAACTTGTTGAACAGGTCATTAAACCCCACTTGGAAAAAGGTTTTGTCGTCCTGTGTGATCGCTACGCAGATTCAACCATGGCATATCAGGGTTATGGTCATCAAAATGACTTGGATCAGATCAGCAATTTGATCAGTTTTGCTACCGGGGGGCTTAAGCCAGACTTAACTTTATTATTAGATGTGGGCGCTGAAGCGGGATTAAAACGAAAAGCACAGGGAACTGAATGGAACCGCTTAGATGCTTATAGCCTTGAATTTCACCAGCGGGTTCGCCAAGGGTACCAGTTCCTGGCTGAATCAGAGCCCGAGCGCTGGGTTGTAATCAATGCAGATCAACCTGCGCAGAGGGTCCAGGAAATTATCCGCCAGGTGGTTCAAGAACGATTAACCACACCAAATCAATCCTAAGGGGTTCACGATTTATTCACCCCTCTGTTAAAAACCAGGTAAACCAGGACCCCCCATTGCTCCCCCATCAGGTTCCAAATCTGGCATGGCTGTTTCAATGTCTTCCGGGGATTGCCCGGACTCTAGCCGGTCGAGGACTTCATCGTACTCCCCACCCATATCTTCACCCATTTCGGATCCCATCTGGCGCATCATCTTGGCTAGCGCTTTGGGATCATCCTCCAATCCAGCTAAATTTGA
Source organism: Anaerolineales bacterium (assembly GCA_022865865.1). Next base: position 3,562 of record JALHTN010000168.1, on the reverse strand, counting down.
AGGATCAGCCATTTTTTCTAATCTGCTTTCTTCAGAGTGGGCAACCCGGATGCGGCCGATCTGGCGCTGTACGTCTAGGCTGTTACAATTAGTACACTGAATTTCTTGTATACCATACTCATCATAAGACAGGTATACTTCAAAACGCTGTTTGCAGTCCAAACACCGGTATTCATAGCTTGGCATAAGAATTACTCCTTATGAATGATTTGAAGGTAACAATTATACCCTCCTGCGAGGTTATTAGTTTATGACGAACGACCGCGATCCTTATCCCGGCTCACAATTCGAACCGCTCTTGATAGTTATCTCAGGGCCATCAGCAGTTGGAAAAGACAGCGTTATCAAGGCCTTGAAAGAAAGAGATTTACCCTTCTATTTTGTCGTAACGGCTGCGACCCGCACCCAGCGTGAAAATGAGGTCCATGGAGTGGACTACTTCTTTGTTTCTACCGAGAAGTTCATCGAAATGATTGAGGGTGATGAGCTCCTGGAATACGCCACCGTCTACGATGATTATAAAGGTGTACCGAAAGAACAGATTCGCGAAGCGCTGGCAAGTGGAAAAGACGTGCTCATGCGGGTAGATGTCCAGGGAGCGGAGACAATTCGCAGGAACTCGCCCCAGGCCTGTCTGGTCTTCTTAACAACTCAAAATGAAGCAGAGATGATCGCGCGGCTCAAACATCGGAAAACCGAGACACCGCAAGAGCTGCGCAAGCGCATCGAGACCGCCCGTGAGGAGCTCCAGCGGATAAACGAGTTTGATTATGTCGTCGTCAATCGGGATGGTCACTTAGACGAAGCAGTTGACACCATTATCGCCATAATTCGCGCCGAACACCATCGCACTTCACCACAAAAGGTAACCTTGTGACTCAAGATCCCACATCCTCCAATTATCCTCCCCCAGCATCCTACCCTGAATACCCACAAGAAGGTCCTCCCCAGCCCCCACCTTCAGCGCAAAGGATTCCCATCAGCGCGCCCAGTAATCGCCCAGTTGTCACCTACACGCTGCTGGTCATTACCATTCTTATCTTCCTCCTGCAATCTGCTGGTGAGTATTTGTTCGGCTACGACCTGGTTGCCAGCCTGGGGATGAAGGTAAATGAACTGATCGTGCAGGGACAATACTGGCGTTTATTCACGCCCATGTTCCTGCATGGCTCCATTCTCCATCTAGGTTTTAACATGTACGCGCTGTATATTTTTGGACCTGGATTGGAACGCTACTATGGACATGGTCGTTTCATACTACTCTTCATCCTGGGTGGCTTTGCTGGCAATGTATTCTCTTTTATGTTTTCCGCCTCCCCCTCTCTGGGTTCATCAACCGCGATCTTTGGTTTATTAGCTGCCGAAGGTGTCTTCTTATATCAGAACCAGAAAGTGTTTGGGGGAGTTGCCAGGAGGGCACTTAATAATATTATTATGATCGCGGTTGTCAACTTGATTATTGGCCTGTCACCAGGCATTGACAACTGGGGTCATATGGGTGGATTACTGGGTGGAGCGATCTTTGCCTTCCTGGGCGGCCCAATTTTAAAGGTTGAAGGGCTTGCTCCCAATTTAAGGATCGTCGATTCCAGGGAAACCAGTGACGTGATCCGGGCTGCACTGGTCGATATCTTGATCTTCGGCGCGCTGGCTGTCGGCACCATTTATATCCAGAGTGGTTAAAATACAGCTTCGGTTGTTGGCGAGCTTAGATTCGGCTGTGATTTATCGATCAACCTCTGCAGGCTGTTCCATTTGCCCAATACCATACCCAGGGGTTGGTGTTTTCGGGGGAGTCAAACAACTTGACCAGGTATACACCAGCAATAAAAAGAGACGGAAATTGATGCCTTCCGCCTCTATCTCAATCAATTAACATGCCGGGTCAAATATTGGCCACCCCTTGGGTTTTCTCGCTCCTAAATAGACCAATCCTGGATATCTGAGTCGCTGTCTTCGCTGTCGCCAGAATCATCATCATAACCAAACTCCAGCTCAATCCCTTCATCAACCAAACGCAGCCACAACAATAATAGATGTCCATCCTCGGTTTCGAGAAAGCGAGCTGCGATGATCGGGGCTTGTTCCTGAAGACCATCTTCAGTCCTGTACTCAAGACAAATCGGTTGCTGGTGTCGCCAGGCGCGATGGCATCGCTCGACCAGTTCTGGTCCGTTGAAAGTCCGCAAGCGCGTCACCACGATCTCACCCAGATTAGGGCTTTCACTCACTCCGATCGCCCAGCTGTCTGATACGGATTCAAAGGTAGGGGGAGGGCCTTCGATGATAGTTATTTTTTCTTCCATGCTCATTTTCCAAAGATCACAGGTATTGGCAAATATTTTGAATGGCTATGATACCATGATTCAACCAGGCATATCTTATTGTTTTGTATCCAGGCAGCCATTCTTATCCAGAATTAATTATCATGAAAAGCAGCCTGGTAGGTCGCGGGGTATAATTCGATTTGAAAGGTGTGATTATGCATAAATTAGTCATCCTGATTGAAGACATCGCAGACCAAGAAGAATTTGACCAGATGTGGCCTGAATTTCTCCACGTATCCGAACGCATGCCGGGTTTAATCAAGGAAGCCACTTGCCGGGTCGACAGCAATCTCTACGGCAGCTACCAGCCCTCAATACTGCATGAGCTGTTCTTTGAATCCATAGACGATATCCAACTTGCCATGGGTTCCCCTGAAGGGAAAGCGGCGGGGGGATTGCTACAGCAAATGACTGGTGGCAAGATGAGCCTGATCATCGCTGACCACAAAGAAGATGATCTTGAAAATATCCGTCGCTACCAGGGTAATCAAGAAAATGAAGAGTAATCAAAGTCTCGACCCAACCCATCTGGAAAGATATATGCAGGAAAATCACCTCCCAGGAGAGATCCTCCACCTGGATGTACCAACCCCAACCGTGGAAGCTGCCGCAGCTGCGGTCGGCTGCAAAAGTGATGAAATTGTCAAATCTCTGTTGTTTTTCGTGAGGGATGAGCCGGTTTTGGCGATTACCTCTGGTCAAGCTCATATCGAACCGCGAGCCATTGCAGGTCACTACCAGGTTGGGCGCAAGAAAGTAAAATTAGCTGACCCGCAAAAGGTGCTCAAAGAAACCGGTTTCGGTGTGGGAGCCATGCCGCCCTTCGGCCATTATTCACCTTTACCTACGCTCATCGACCAGCGAGTTCTCGAAAAAGAGCAGGTGTATGCCGGAGGAGGTTCAGACCAGACTCTGTTACGCATTGCCCCCCAGACGATTTTAGCTGCCACCCAGGCGACCGTCCTGGATTTGCTTTCTCCTGAGAAACAGGACCCTGGTTGAGTATAAATGCGTACACAAAGGAAACTGAGCCCGGTCGCGCGGGTCCTGTTGTTCATCCTCCTGGTGGGAATAATCGTTGTGGGTTACCAGGTATATAACTGGATTTCAAGACCCGGTCGCCGGGCTCAACAGGTATTCACCTGGCTGCGCGACCCAAGTTCACATCCCGAATGGATCATCAAGAACGGCGAAAGATGCGGGCAGGCACCCTTTGTGATGCCCACCGATGGCCT
>JALHTN010000167.1 GCA_022865865.1 Anaerolineales bacterium | reverse complement strand
GCAAAGGTGAGCTTGGCAAAAACATAATATGAACTACCTGTGGCATATGTAATTAAAAGTTTTCAAAATCATGATGTTTTACGGGATAAACTACAAGAATTGACACTACAGAAAAATCTTGTAGTTTTTCCCTTTTTGTGACTCTATCGATTGTAATGCAATGAGAATTGAAAAGTTCATTCGACAAATGCCAAAAGTTGAACTCCATGTTCATCTTGAAGGTTCTATAGACTCAGAAACGCTCTTAAAACTCGCTGAGCGAAATAATGTACCTCTTCCAGTAAATTCACCAGAAGAGCTAAGGGAATGGTATCAATTCTCGGATTTTACTCATTTCCTCGAAGTTTATTTTGCAATATGTAATTGCATTCGCACTCCTGATGATTTTGAGCTGATTACCGCCGAATTTCTAAAACATCAAGCTGAACAAAATATAAAATACAGCGAAGTGATATTTACTCCATTTACACATCATAAGCATGTGACATTTGATGAGCAATTGGCTGCCATCAATCGAGAGCGAAAAAAAGCTGAAAAAGACTTAGGTGTTCGAATGGGTTTAGTTCCTGATATATCAAGACATATGCGTCCGGTAAACGAGAGTTTTCAGATCGCTAATTGGGCAATTGAAAACGTGGAGAACGGCATCATAGCCCTTGGTTTAGGTGGGCCTGAGATTGATAATCCGCCCGAGGTATTTCGCGCAGTATTTAAACACATTGAAGCCGCTGGTTTGCCGGGCCTTCCACATGCAGGGGAAACTGAAGGACCTCAGAGTATTTGGGGAGCAATAAAGGCGCTTTCTGCAGTTCGAATTGGGCATGGTGTTCGTTGTTTAGAAGATCCTGAATTAGTCAAATATCTTCGCAGAAAACAAATACCCCTAGATGTAAGTCCTACGAGTAATGTTTGTCTGGGGGTAGTCCCGACCTTCGCAGAACATCCTTTGCCGAAAATGTTGGACGAAGGATTATTAATTACGATCAATTCAGATGATCCACCAATGTTTGGTACAACACTGACGGATGAATACCTTCGAATTGCAGAGGCTTTTGATTTTGATATACCTCATATCAAGCAGTTTGTGATCAATGGAATCCGAGCAAGTCTGCTTTCGACAGAAACACAAAAGGAGTTAGAAATTGAATTTAATGACCAATTTGAGGAACTAGAAAATAAATTTGGGTTGTAGTACATCGGTGTGCCGAGCAAAGAAAACAAAATTTTGCTCTGTCTTAGGCGGCCTTCAGCCGCATTTTTCATGGACATTAACTCAATTTGCAATGCAGGTGTTTTACGAATTTTGTTGAATCTGCTGCTTGAGCACCAACCGGTGAATTCGAATTCGATGCTGAACGAGTGAAGGTGGGTTTGGTAAAAGCGAATTAATAAAACGGCGTACTCAAAATTCGAGTACACCGTTAATATTCAATCTTTTATGCTCACTCTATTTGTGCTAATTTATCTTCGATGAATTTGACAAATCCTTCTGCACCCATTTCCTGGTAATCTTTCTGAGATTCTTGAAGTATCTCCCTGGCGCGTTTGACATCTTCAGGTTCACCACGCTTTAGCAGCGCTTCTGCCCAGTCAACGCTGGCTTGCCGGGAAAACCAGCGGAAATTTTTCTCTCCAGTAAGGTTCACCAGCTCCTCGTAGGTTTGCCAGGCAGCTTCCCATTTTTCTTCTGCGACATACAAATCTGCTTGGGCCCAGAGCCTGAAGACCCGATCGTAGAAATGGGTTTGGGTGATCTCGCCCATCCGGTGAGCTTGATCCAGTAATTCCTGACCTTTATCAACATTACCTGTGCGGCTGTAAATTCTGGACAACAAACTCCGGGAAACCGATTTTGAGGCCATGTTCATATCGGCCAGATCGATCAATTCCTCAGCAGAGGATCTGCCTTGATTGAGATCTCCCAAGATTAAATAAATAAGCGTGATTATGAAATAATTGTAGTTTAATCTCTGCAGATCCCCTACCCGCCGCAGTTCTTTACTTCGTTCCTGGATTAATTCAATTGCTTGATCTAACTGCCCCTGGTAAGTT
>JALHTN010000166.1 GCA_022865865.1 Anaerolineales bacterium | reverse complement strand
CCGCCTGCACAATGGTTATCCCTTCCTGCGCGCAGCCACGAATGTCTTCCTGCGTGATGTCGGCGTTTACTTCACCATCCTGGATATCGTGCGCGGCGTACCGGCAATTTACACCCTGTGGGCAGGATACGATGAGGTGGCACACCATTCAGGCCCCTGGACGCGCGACGCCATGCTCACCCTGAGCCAGTTTGACCGCACCGTCAGCCACGTTCTGACGGCCGTCGAGCGCCATGCCCCCCGTCCGTACGAGTTCATCATGCTCTCCGATCACGGGCAATCTTTTGGACATACCTTCCTGCAGCGCTACGAGATGAGCATCCTGGATTTCGTTAAATCCCAACTGCCCCAGGATACCAGCGCGGTGGCTACCGGTGGTGGCGATGACGGCACGATTGGGGTTACAGCCATGTTGGGTGAACTGCAAAACATGGATGATAACAAGATGACCGGTATGGTTGGTGATGCCATGGTGAACCAGGCACAGCGGGCCATGCAATCCAACCTCGACCAGCAGCCCAGCTCCGAGGAAGTGGAACCCGCCAAGCTGACTGTGAGCTACAGCGGCAACATGGCGCTTTTATATTTCGACCTCTTCCAGCGTAAGATCACCTTGAATGAGCTCAACGCGGTTTATCCAAATATGGTGGACAATCTGGTACAGCACGAAGGGATCGGTTTCGTGGTCGCCTACGATGATGAGTTTGTCCCGGTTGCCTTTGGTAAGAATGGCGCCCGCAACCTGCACACCGGTGACGTGACAGGTGAGGATCCCTTCGCTCCTTACGGTGATGTGGAGCTGCGCAGCTGGCAGGTGCGGCGTATCGCTGATTTCCCCAATTGCGGTGATCTAATTCTCAATAGTCCGGTCTATCCGGATGGCACGGTGGCCGCGTATGAGGAGCTGATTGGCAGTCATGGCGGCCTGGGTGGTGAACAGACGGATGCCTTCATCTTTCACCCTGGCGATATGGAGATCCCCGAGACGCGCAACTCTATGGATTTTATGCCCTTACTGAAGGGGCGCGTCGGCCTGCCCGGACTGGCCCCCAAACCGGAGCTGCCTCCCGAACCGCAGGTCAACCCCTGGGCGCCGGGAAATCTGGCCAAGGGTCTCGGCCAGGTGAAAACATGGTTGGATTATGCGGTGCGAGCCATCACCTTGAGCCGCGCTGCATACCAGGCGATTGCGAAGGACGCCTACATGACCGCACCGGCTTTGATGATCGCCCTGCTTTCGCAAATCCTGCAGTCTCTGAACAACGAGGGAAGCCTGGATATCGTCAATATCCTACTCCGTTATGGAGTGTGGTTTTTAGCCGTTCTGTTCCTGTACCTGGCGGCTTTCCTGCTGCGGGGTAAGGCAGATTACACCAGCACGCTGCGACTAGCTGGTTTTGCCCAGAGCGCCCATCTGCTCGAGATATTTGGCTTTGTGCCGGTGATCGGGCCAGCGGTGCGCTTCCTGGCCTTGCTGTTAGCATTCTTTGGGGTCTGGATCGGTGTATCCACTGCCCACGAGCTGCGCGGCTGGCGCACGCTGCTGCTGCCGGTGATTTTCATCGCCACAACGGTCATCACCGTAGTCTTCCTAGCGGGGGTGATTGAAGGAACGACATTAGCTATTGATAGCATCTTGCAGGACTTCGGTTTGGTTCCTTAACATTAGCTGGCTGTTGTCTAACCAGGAATAGCATGTAAATGAAGATTAGATACCAAATAACGAGAGCTGGCTAATTAAGGTTTGGAGTTCAAAAAAAGAAATGAGGGCAAAGATGGCGAAAATAAAGGCTGCCTGAATGAATTCTATAACTATCAGGGTGCTGGTTGTGGATGCAGATCCAGGCGGGGTGGGTGATCTGCACTCCCGACTGGACCAGGTGCCTGAGGTTGAGATTGTCGGAATTACCCACAGCCAGCGTGCAGCCCTGACCCAGGTTGAAACGATTCAGCCTGATTTTCTGCTGGTCGATTTGATGCGTGAAACTGTTTAACAGCTGGCACCTGGAGCGCGCCTGATGAAATTAAGCGTACCACGCGCGGTTGGGATGCTTCTGCTCGGTATGGGGGCTGGGAGGATCGAGCCATCTCCTGAGATTCGCAAGAATTTGATTGACTCATTGGGTTGATATTCGTCGATTTTCGACAATTTAATAGCAATATTACAAAAATCAACGAGAAGTTTCCTCGCAGGTTTGGTAGAGCGGGTGGGGGTCGAACCCACACGGTATTACTACCGGGGGATTTTTAGTCCTCCGATGCTACGTCTACTGTTTATATGTAGTAGCACTGTGTCTATGTAGTCCCATATATGGTGACAATTTCGTCCACTGCGTCTATTATTTCCATGTTGTGGTACCCAATCTGCACACAAACTGCACACAACATGAAGAAGGAAAGGCGACCTGCAACCCTGTCAATCAGAGGTATGAAATCCAATAATACTAGTGTTGGATGCACATATTACTCTGGGAATAATTGGCGCTGTCGAATTTTTCCGAACAACCTACAGTAGGTTTGAGGGTTGATTGATATGATCTTACGATTTCTCTGGCAGCCAAAAAACCCATAATCCACCTAATAGGTGAAAATTTCTTGACATCACTTTTGATTTATTGTATAATGAAAGAAAATAAAAGCAAATGAAATATTCTAAAAAGTAATACCGAATATCATTGGGTTCAAATGAAAACTTCGAAAGAATTGTTCCTGGAAGAGCGGCGGCTGGAGATCCTCAGGCTTATAAGAATAAATGGGCGAGTTTCGGTTGTGGAGCTTAGCGATCAGCTAGGGGTTTCAGGTGCCACAATTCGTAGTGATTTGCAGGCACTTGCCGATAATAATTTAATCATCCGAACCCATGGAGGTGCTGTTCCTAACAAGGTGGGGTTTCATGAGCTCTCTTTGGGATTGCGTCGCCAACGCCAAATTCAGGAAAAAATGTGGATAGGTAAAGAGGCGGCAGCCATGATTTTTGATGGCGATGCAATTTTCCTGGATAGTAGTAGCACTACCCTGGCCATTGCCCAATACCTTAAGAATCATCGGAATCTTACTATCCTGACCAACAGCCTTGTCATCGCTCAAGAAATGCTAGATGCTACTGGCGTGACTGTTGTAATGCCTGGCGGAAAGGTAAGGCAGGATACAGCTTCTTTAGTCAAGCCTGATGATTTAGGGTTATTGGGGAAATTTATCATTCAAAAAGGTTTTTTTGGCGCCCATGGGATTACTGCTGCAGATGGGTTGACAGATGTCAGTCCAGAAGAAGCCGAATTTAAACGTTCATTGGTTGATGCATGTCGAGAGGTCATCATTGTCTTGGATGGAACCAAGTGGGGTCGAGTTGGCCTAACTTCATTCGCACAGTTAGAAGAAGTTGAATTGGTGATCACCGATTCTCAAGCCCCTCCAGATCTCATCAATCAAGTACGCAAGATGGGCATAAAGGTAATATTGGTCTAAATCGTGCGAGCAGGACCAATCTGAAGATTATCATGAACAAATTTATTATGTTACAAGGGATCAATATTTTTCACTTCAATTTGAGGGATCATACATGGTGACTCCTGTTGTTATGCCTAAGCAAGGGAATACTGTGGAAAGTTGCCTCATCCTCCAGTGGCACAAATCCATTGGGGATATGATTTCAGAAGGTGAGGCTTTGTGCGATGCGGAAACCGATAAAGCGGTTTTGGAAGTCCCCAGCCCAGCGTCCGGTACATTGCTGGATATTTTTTTCCAAGCTGGGGATGAGGTGCCCATATTTACAAATATCGCCGTGATTGGTGAACCTGGCGAGGATGTGAATGCATATAGACCAGATAAATCCCCGGGTAAAGTCGTTGCGGAAGATATAGGTCCTGAAATTCCTGTAACCCCTGGAGAAATTCTCACTGAAATGGTTGAAGATGGTGGTGAGGCGGATATGGGGTTCGAAGAGTCCACCCACCCGATGCAATCCAGAGTTTTCGTATCCCCCAGGGCTAGAAGGTTAGCAATAAAGAAAGAAATCGATGTTCTCCAATTGATAGGCTCGGGTCCTGGGGGGCGGGTGATCGAGCGTGATGTGCAAGAAGCCTTGGCAGCTAAAGCATTGATCTCACCCTTGGCAAAATCAATGCTTGAAAAGGGCGATTTCATCGCTCCGGTGGAGGGTTCCGGTACCCGGGGGCGGATTATGTCTAAGGATCTTATCCCTGGTGCAGCTCAAATAAGCAGCGAGATTAAAGAACCTTCCCATGCTGAGGAAAGAAAAGCAATACCTATACGAGGCATGCGACGATTAATCGCCCAACGTATGCAGGAATCGTTGCAAACAACAGCCCAACTCACACTCAACACCTCCGCGGATGCTAGATCTCTAGTTGATTATCGGAAGCAACTCAAGGAAAGTCCTGAAGAATGGGACTTACGAGATGTAACCATCAATGATTTGGTCCTCTTCGTAGTATCCCGCGTACTGGTGAATTATCCGGATCTCAATGCTCTATTTGAGAACGAGACAATATACCAATACAGAGATGTGCATTTAGGGGTTGCAGTAGATACTCCGCGGGGTCTAATCGTGCCAGTGTTAGTTTCGGCAAATGAAAAAAGCTTGAAAAGAATCACGGAAGAATCCAGGCGTCAGGCACAAGCTTGCATTAAAGGGGACATCAACCCGGATGAATTAACAGGTGGAACATTTACCGTGACTAATCTAGGCGGCTTGGGAATTGAAAGCTTTACCCCAATACTTAATCCTCCACAGGTTGGAATTTTAGGAGTGGGAAACATTAATTTGAAACCGATAGAGTTGGACGGGGAAATAACCTTTATCCCGCATCTGGGCTTATCTCTTACAATTAATCATCAGGTTGTGGACGGCGCACCCGCTGCACGCTTTCTAAGCGCTGTATCTCAAGGAATTGCTGATATCGACCTGTTCCTTGCCTTATAAGTTACTTCTACATCCGTTATTTCAAGACAAATAGGTGAATGATGACAAAGGAAATTTTGATTGATCCTGCGCAGGTCCGACAAGCGTCGAAGATAAATAGCAACGAAATTCCTATTAATACTTATGTAACAGATCCAATCAAGGAATCCAAAAAATATGGCCCTGGTAACTTAATCAGAATGTACAGGGATATGGTTTTCATACGCGAATTTGAGACTATGTTAGATCGTGTGAAAATGGAAGGGGATTACGGGGGAATCAAATACAACCACCAAGGTCCAGCTCATTTATCCACTGGTCAGGAAGCGGCTGCGGTTGGCCAAGCCTACCATCTGCATCCATTTGATTTTATCTTCGGCTCCCATCGAAGCCATGGGGAGATCCTCGCGAAAAGCTTTTCTGCAATCCCTCAGCTAAGCGAGGATGAATTAATGGAGATTATGGAGTCCTATTTGGAAGGGAAAATACTGCGCGTTGTGGAGCAGTTTTCCAAGGGTGGTATAAAAAGCCTGGCAATCGATTACGTTCTCTATGGAACATTAGCTGAGATTTTCGGTCGGGAGACTGGGTTTAATATGGGGATGGGCGGATCCATGCACGCCTTTTTCCTTCCGTTCGGCGTAATGCCGAATAACGCCATTGTGGGCGGCTCTGCGGATATTGCCGCTGGTGCGGCACTTTTTAAGCGAATAAATCGAAAACCGGGCATCGTTATCGCCAATATTGGGGATGGTTCTATGGGTTGTGGACCTGTGTGGGAAGGAATGATGTTCGCCGCAATGGACCAGTACCGTACCTTATGGGATCAAGACCTTGGAGGTGGTTTGCCAATCATCTTTAATTTTATGGACAACTTTTACGCGATGGGCGGTCAACCCATGGGTGAAACGATGGGTTTCAAGAACCTTGCGCGGGTTGGCTTAGGTGTAAATCCAGAAGGCATGCACGCTGAAAGGATTGATGGCTTTAATCCGCTTGCTGTTGCGGATTCCATTGAACGAAAAATGGAAGTCCTTCAAGAGGGACGTGGACCTGTCCTTTTGGATACGCTAACGTATCGCTTCTCAGGCCATTCACCTTCAGATGCCTCCACTTACCGTGATAAATCCGAAGTAGACCTCTGGCGGGAGCAAGACTCAATTGTCTGGTTCCGAGAATATCTGAAGGAAAACAGCCACGCGGGGGATACTGATTTGGATGCTTATCATCAAGAAATCTCTGAAAGGTTAATCATGGTATTGGAAGCCGCTTCTTCCCTGGAGATTTCACCTCGGGTTAATGTCGATAAAGACATGATTGGCGGCATGATGTTTTCCAATCAATATATCGACCGTATGGCAGAAGGAAAGCCCGAAGTTCTCATCCCGAAAGATGAAAGCCGACTAAAGGTCACTTACGGCAAGCATCGTTTTGGGTTAATCGATGGTAAACCCACACCTAAGCTAAAAACTCTAACGTATGCAGAAGCCCTCTTTGAGGCCATGATGCACCGATTTTATGAAGATCCAACCATGATTGCTTATGGAGAGGAAAACAGGGATTGGGGAGGAGCATTTGGCGTCTACCGTGGTTTGACCGAGTGTTTACCATACCACCGGTTATTCAACACGCCGATATCTGAAGGAGCAATCGTCGGAACAGCAGTTGGATATGCCATGAGCGGAGGCCGTGTCGTGGCTGAGCTTATGTACTGCGACTTCATGGGCCGAGCCGGGGATGAGATCTTTAATCAAATGGCTAAGTGGCAAGCGATGTCAGCGAATATTCTGCAAATGCCATTGGTCCTACGCGTGTCGGTGGGTGCCAAATATGGCGCTCAACATTCTCAGGATTGGACCTCATTAGTCGCGCATATACCTGGCCTCAAAGCTATGTTCCCAGCAACACCTTACGATGCAAAAGGAATGCTTAACTTAGCATTGCGCGGGACAGATCCAGTCGTCTTCTTTGAGAGCCAGCGCCTCTACAACCAGACGGAACAATTTGTTGAAAGTGGAGTTCCCATTGAATACTACGAAATTGAAATGGGAGAGCCAGCGATTAAGCGCGAGGGAAAGGATCTTACTTTCGTGACCATTGGCGCTACCCTCTATCGAGCCTTAGAAGCAGCAGAGGAACTCGAAAAACAATATGACCTTGATGTAGAAGTCATCGATGCTCGATTTATCAACCCGCTCAATTATGAACTGATCTTGAAATCGGTCAGAAAATCAGGCAAGGTATTACTGGCTTCTGACGCTTGTGAGCGGGGCTCCTTTTTACATACTATGGCTTCGAACATAAACCAGCTAGCGTTCGACTACCTAGACGCACCTGTGGCTGTCGTTGGTTCCCGAAATTGGATAACACCTCCAGCTGAGTTGGAAGAGGCTTTCTTCCCCCAAAAAGAGTGGATCATCGACACAGTCCATAATCGAATTATGCCACTTCCAAACTACTCACCGGTCACAAATCAGACGACAGAGGAAATCCTCAGGAGAAATCGCGCGGGCGTCTAGAAATCGTTGTCTCTTTTCTCGGGAAAGAAGTTGAATTCCATTTAATTAATCAAACACCTCTGGATTTACGCAGTTTGGCAATAACTTGCCCTCAAGCCCTGCTTCCAGATTAGCAGCCGCCATCGTCGCCATCTTATTCCGAGACGCAACACTCGAGCTAGCAATGTGGGGGACGATTAAGCAATTATCCAAAGTGAGCAGGGGATCGTCTATGAGGATCGGTTCGGGTTCGGTCACGTCTAACGCCGCGTACGCAATCTCCTTCGCCATTAAGGCGTTGTAAAGAGCATGGGGATCGACTATCGGTCCGCGGGAGGTGTTGATTAGCACACTCGACGGTTTCATTAACTTGAATTCGCGTTCACTGATCAAGTGATAGGTCTCGGTGGTGAGAGGTACGTGGAGGCTGATAAAATCCGCTTCGGCCAGGACTTCGTCAAAGGGAAGACTCTTAGCGCCTAGCTCATGCCCAGCATCTTCATCTACCTCTGAATCATAATAAGTGGTTTCTGAAAATACTCGCCCAGGGCGATGGAGCTCGAATGGTGGAGCTGTGATTCAAATTCAGACACCTTGCGCGACGGGGCAGGCGAGCTCGCAGTACCGGCAGGGCTTCATGACCATGCTGGCCTCTTCGATCCCAAAAACCGAACCATCCATCAGTTGCTCATTGGCATAGCGTTCGTCATTCTCATCCTTGCACAATGCCCTCTCAAAGGCCCCGCTGCGGAACGCATCTCTCGGACAAGCGCGGTGGCAGGGCCTGCTGCAGCCATTGCACGGGTCGAAGTCGATAGGACCGGTTGGCTTGAGCTCAGCTTCGATGAAGATCCCTCGAAGACGGACTCGCGTTCCAAACTCTGGAGTTACCAGTAGGTTGTTTTTGCCGATCACCCCCAAACCAGCCAGATGGGCGGAATCCTTGAGGAAAGCTCCCCCGTACTCGATCTGATACGGCAGAGAAAAGGCCTTTATGCCCAGTTCACCCTCCATCCATATGCGCATTTTTCTCGACTGCATCCTCATCACACCATTGCCGAGGGTAAAGCCCTTAACCTTCAAGCTCCACCAATCGAGTACCGGTTCGGATGCCGGATGGGCCAAAGCCCACACCAGCACTGATTTGTGCTCCTCGCGCCATTCGACCTCCTTGAATTCATGGTAATCTGGGGATGATGGATCGTATTCTTCGTAAAACGGCTTTTTGCTGTAGATCTCATAAGATGGGGAAGCTTTCAGATCAGCGATGGTCGCGATTCCCGCCAACGTTGCACCCATCTCTAGCGCCTTATCGACGATTATTTTCTCGATCTTATTGCCGTTGGATTTCATGTGCTTGGGTCCTTTCCACCGCAGGTCCGAGCCACTATCTCGGAGCATTACTTTTCGGTGCTTTTGATCTGATTGAATTTATAACTGTGGAACACATCAATACTGTATGGAGGCACGTCGGCATCCGGGGCTAACGCGAGGTGCAGTTCGTCCGAGCTGTGACCCCCTGGTGCCATAATCCTGCCTAATATTCGAATTGATTGGGCATTGGCTTTTGGCTGGTCCAGGGCGTTCTCGAGTATCTGATCATTTCTGTTGGTCTTGAGGAAGTCGCGCATTATGATTTTCCTAACCGATTGGGTCATTTTGCAAGGTTGCTCTTGGTATTCGCATTCAGGCTGATATAAGCATCAGCCGCAACCACCCCCTGGCCTTCCGCCATGAGCAGCAAGGGATTGATATCCAGCTCGATAATGGAAGACGGGTCGTTCTCTACTATGCCCGCAACCGCCAGGATGACATCCGCGGCGGCGTTCAGGTCAGCAGGTGGAGCTCCTCGGAAACCTGTAAAAAGAGGTGAACAATTCAGCTGGCCTAATTCACGTAACACCCGCTCTCTGGAGGTCGGTAAAAGGATTGATGCGCTGTCTTTCATCATCTCGACCAGAATTCCACCGCCTCCGACCAAAAGATACGGCCCGAACTGCTCATCATGGGCAATACCGACAATGACCTCCGCCACGGCTCCTTCGACCATTTTCTCAACCAGATAGGACTCTGAGAAACCGGTCATCCCCATCACCGCCGCCGACACCTCGTCTGCGCTGCCAAGGTTGAGTTTGACACCTCCTACATCTGTCTTGTGAGCGATGCCTAATGCCTTAACGACGACTGGATAACCCAACTCCCCAGCCGCGGCGGCTGCCTCTTCAGCCGAGTGAACGACCTGCCCCGCGGGAACCGGTACGCCAAACCCGGCGAGAAAGCTCTTGGATTCGGCTTCGTCCATCACCTCTACCGAACCATCCTGATCCAGGCCTGATTTCGGGAGCAGTGGTAGGCTGAGCGGCTGTCTCCAGGCCGCGCCCACATCGACTGCAGCCTGGATGCCTGCCAGTCCAGCATCGATGCCAGCCAGCATAGCAACGCCATCTTTCATCAAGCGCGCTGCCACTGACTCTGTAATCGTATCTGAGAAGGTCGCCAGAATCGCGGCCTTGGTGCCGGTTTGCTGGGCTGCCCGGACAAATCCCCTCTCAGCACCACTCCAGGTAGATTGGTCACAGAGGTCTTCCCTGGGATAATCGAGCAAACACAAGGCAACGTCGAAGTCTTCAGATAGTAAAGCGGCAAAGTTCTTCGCGTTTTGCTCTTCGTCATTCCAGTCGAACATCTGGAAATCGAATGGATTGGCAGGCACGATCCGCTCATGGACCGTCTCACGCAAGCGTTGGGTCACATCTGCGGACAGCGGGGGCATGGTTAATCCTGGACCCATACCATCGGCGAGCAGCGTGAGATCACCACCTGAGGTGCTCCCTGCTGCCATCCGACCGCCCTTTAATGGACCGAGCACATGCAGCACCTTCAAGGCTTCAATGAGTGCTTCCAGGGAATTAACTCGAGCCACACCGAGGCGTTTGAAGAGCGCGCTGACCAGGGCATCAGAACCGGCCAGCGAAGCCGTATGCGACACAACCACTTTCTGGGCGACATCGGAGCGGCCGACCTTCATGGCGACGATGGGTTTGCCCAGCTCTCGCGCGAAATTGACAGCCTGCTCAAATGCCTTGGGGTCGGGCATTGTTTCCAAGAAGAGCCCCAATGCGGTTACCTGGTCCTGCTGCGCGAAGATGTTAATCGCATCATGGAGATCGAACTTCAACCTGTTACCCAGTGAAACCATGTAGGCAATCGGCAGACCGCGGCGCTGCATGGTGAGGTTGAAACCCACATTCGAGGACATGGTGATAATGGCCACACCCTCATCGACTCGCCGTCCACCCTGCTGGTCAGGCCAGAGCATCGCCCCATTGAGATAATTGAGCATCCCGTAGCAATTCGGCCCAATCAGGGGCATATCTCCCGAGGCTTCGAGAAGTTGTGCCTGGAGTTCGGCGCCTTCATCACCCACCTCGACAAAACCGGTCGCATAGCAGATCGCACCACCTGCATCCCGCGCGGCGAGATCCCTGATAATGTCGATGGTGAGGTTGCGATTAACCCCAATATAGGCAGCATCGGGACTTCCAGGGAGATCCTCCACCGACCGGTAGACCCTACGCCCCAGGATTTCATCCTTCTTGGGATGGACCGGCCAGATCTCCCCCTGGTATCCCATGCGATCGCTCTGGCGAATGACCTCCTGGGCATTGGCACCACCGAAGGCAGCGATTATGCGCGGGTTTAATAAACGCTCAAATGACATTTGCTGCCCTCCTGGTGTAACCTTTGTTTTTCTTCAATGCTTCCACTAAAGCTGGCACAAAGACACGGCAATCTTCAACCACGCCATAGTCCACCTGCTCAAAGATGGGAGACTTGGCGTCATTGTTGATGGCGATCATTACTTTTGCCCCAACAATGCCCACCATATGCTGCAATTCTCCTGATAAACCCACTCCAATATAAAGCTCCGGATTTACCATTTTCCCACTTTGTCCAATCATGGTTTCTAATTCCGTCCAACCCTCATCAACTGCGGGTCGCGTTGAACCCAAAGCTGCATTGAGGGTCTCAGCCAGGGCTTCAATCTCCTGCCAACCCTCTCTGGATCCTGCGCCAACACCGCCGGCGACCACAACAGGAGCGGATTCTAGCGGCACACCTTTGGGTACTACATGGACTACTTCGAGAGTCTGCACCCGATTTTTTATTCCTTGAGGGGTTTCAACCGGCAGGATCTTTCCTGATCGATTCTGATCCAATGCTGGCATTGGAAAAACTCCCCGGGCAATAGTGGCAATTTGGGGGCGTTTATCGGGACAAATGATCGACATCATGCCCCCATATGCCGGGATTTGCTGCTCGAGGATTCCATTTTCATCCAAAACCAGATCGATACAATGGGCAGTTAAACCTGTACCAAGTTTGGCGGCGATCAATGGGGCCAATTCTCGCCCCATAAATGTTGAACCAACCAACATGATTTGAGGATCCAGCTGTTTGGCACGCGAAACAATGGTCTCCGTGAATATCTCGGGCTGGTATATGTCAAAACCAGGTGCATCACCCAGATGGACTGCATCCGCTCCCGCAAAGAACAGCAAATCGACTTGGTCGCTAATGCCGTTCCCAAGAAGAACCACCTCGACAGGCACGTCCAGATCATCTGCTAACTTACGAGCCTGGCCGATTATTTCGAGGCAGACAACAGGTATATCTCCCCCATTCTGTTCTGCAATCACCCACACAGAGTTTTTATGATCACTGATCATATCACTCCCGTTTCCACCAATTTAGTGATCACAAAATCCACTTTTTCTTCCAATGTGCCTTCAATAATCTGGCACTCCCGTTTGCTCTCAACAACTGTCAGTTTTGATACGATCGTTGGAGATCCTTTCAGACCGACAGAATCTGCTGGCAAAGCCAGGTCATCCAGCCCCCAGGTAGTGATCTCTTTCTTTCTAGCTTTGATGATCCCTGAGAAACTGAGCGTGCGGGGATTATTGACGTCCTGGGTCACTGTGAAAACTGCTGGTAGTTCTACCTGAACCAATCGATAACCATTCTCTAGGTCTGCTTTAACCTTCCAACTGGTCCCCTCAGATGCAACAAACTCCCGTACCATTGTCACCACTGGCATATCCAAGAATATGGCCAGCTCCGGGCCTACCCATTCGGTTGCCCCATCACTGCTCGCCCTGCCGCACAACACGACATCGACCTCTGCAACTTTTTCGATGGCCTTGGCAAGAGTGAAAGCAGTGGCATATGCGTCTGCTCCCGCAAAAGATGGATCAGATAAAAGGATGCCAGTATCTGCACCTAAAGCAAGGCATTCCTTTACAATTTCTCCAGCTGGAGGCGGTCCCATACTGATCACAGTGATGTGTGCTGCAGATTGCTCTTTTATCAGCAAAGCAGCCTCCAGTGCATTCCTGTCAAGCGGGTTGATCACCAAAGGGATATCCAATCTGGTGAGTGATTTTGTAAGCGGATCGATTTTAAGTTCTTCAGCAGCTTTTGGTTCAGGAACTGCCTTAACACAAATAACAATTCTAAGCATCGAAATCCTGAGTCAGGAAAGGTGTTTGATCGGTAGCGAGAATCCCAACAGGCTAAGAGAGCGCCCAGCGAGCTACGATTACCTTCATAATGTCTGATGTACCAGCAGAAGGTCCAAGGACAAATGAATCACGCACATAGCGGGTGACCGGGTACTCATCCATGCAGCCATAGCCGCCATGAATATCCGCGGCCATCTTGGCCGCTCTCTGAGCAGCTTCGGTGGTGAAATACTTCGCTACGGCGTATTCATTGCCAGCGCGCTCACCTCTCTCATGCGAGGCGGATGCTCGATACCCGAGCAGGCGACCGGCTTCCAGATCAATCTTGATGTCAGCGATCTTGAATTGTTGGGCTTGCAGTCTGCTGACCGGTTTTCCATATAGAATGCGTTCATTGGCGAATTTAACCGCTGCCTCCAGGCAGGCTGTTTGCAGCCCCAAAGCGCAGCCGATCATTCCGGCGCGCCCTGCTTCGCTGATGGCAGTCATCGAAACCCGCATGCCTTTGCCTTCCGGTCCCAGCAGATTCTCGGCCGGAACAACGCAATCCTTCATCTCGATCTCACCGGTGTTGCATCCGCGCATGCCGATCTTGTGCTCAATATGTGTTGGCTCAAAACCCTCCATCCCTTTTTCGAGGATGAAAGTCGAGTAAGCTTCATCATTATCTTCATCCACTGCCAGCACCACCTGGGTGTCGGCGATGTGAGAGTTGGTGATGAAGCACTTGCGTCCGTTGAGAACATAAGACCCGTTTTGCTTCTTGTAGGTCGTGCGGCAGCCTTTCGGATCGGAACCGCCTGTTGGTTCTGTGACAGCAACGGTGGCAAATCGCTCACCCGAAGCCAATCCAGGCAGATACTTCTGCTTTTGTTCTTCGGTACCAAAAAGGATGATCGGATCGATGCCAAGCCCTCCGACCTGCATCATCATTGCTGTTGCGACGGAAATACGCGCGATCTCCTCCAATGCGATCATCCTGACGGTATAGCCTAAACCAAGCCCACCATATTCCTCCGGAATTGTAATGGCCATCATTTCGCCCTCACCCAATTCTTTGATCACCGGATTCCATGACAGATCGTTTTCTTCCATTTCTGGTACATGGGGAGCGATTTTGATCTCAGCAAATTCTCTCGCTGCTTTCTGGAAAAGATCCTGCTCTTCTGTGAAAGTAAAGTCGATCATTATAGTGCCTCCTGAACCCTCGCTAAGATTTAGTTTCTTACTCGGGTCAACCATCAAGCTGACCCGAGTATCCTGATGAATTCACTTCTTACATAACAATGAAAATTATGCCCTCAAATTAGTCAAACCATATTGCTAGAGTTTTTTATTGATCATCTGTAATTCCTCTCCACCCTTTTTCTGTATTATTAATAAAGGATATTGCAGAAACAACAGATTCTGCGCGCTGATCTCCCATCTCAACAACCAATTTTGTTCCTAGCTCTGCACACTCAACTCCAACCATCGCAAAACCGATATTCTTGTCCAAATCTGGTGAATAGACCGCACTGGTGATCGCTCCTACTGATTGATCATCACATTCGACTGACCATGGCTGTGCGAGCTGGTTCAGCGGCTCCGAGTGAATTTCCAATCCCACCAATTTCCGTTTTATCCCGGCTGCTTTAATCTCCTTTAGCGCCTCTTTGCCGATAAAATCGATTTCCTGTTCGAGATTGACAAACTTTCCTAAACCAATTTCATATGGGTTGGTATCTTCGGTCATATCTTCCCAATAATTTAATAATCCACTCTCAACCCGTTCAATGGATGATGGGGTGGCAGGCTGGATGTCATAGGGTCTCCCAGCTTCCATCACGATTTCCCACAGCCGGTCTCCATATTTTCCGTCACGGAGATACAATTCATAACCACCTTGTTTGCTCCACCCTGATCGGGCAAGAATGAGCGGAATTCCATCTAATTCTGTTT
The DNA here is from genome assembly GCA_022865865.1 of Anaerolineales bacterium. The sequence continues at coordinate 2,587 of JALHTN010000166.1, read as the reverse complement.
CCTGGAACTAGAAGTATTTTAATTTTCGGACCCAATCTCCAAACAAGTCCGCGATAACATCGAAAGATTTAGGTCCCTGCACTGCCAGTGGGGAAACGTCCGGCTCTTGAATAGATACCTGCATTTTATAGCCAACCGCGAGTCCCTTTGCCCAGAGCAGGATATCCCGGTCCGCAATCGATAACCAGAAATGATTTTCTCCTAGACGAGAAATTACTGGATCATTAAGAATCCCGCCATCCTGCGTAGTAAGAGGAACATATTTGCATTGGCCAACCTTAAAGTTCCCCAGATTTCGAGGCGTTAAATGCCGGAGGAATTTGAAGGCATCTGGTCCGGTAATTTCAACCTGTCTTTGGCAACCCACATCCCAAAGGGTCACACCCTTCTTTATGTGCCAGTAATCACTCACCAGGTCTTGATATACCAGCGGCAGGTACATGTTGTTGTAGGTTGTATAGGATTTACACCCGTAACGCTGCGTAGCCTCAAAATAGGGAGATTTGCGGATACGAAAGCTATACAATCTTGGCTTCTTGCTTTTAATTTTGGGTTCTGCAGGTTTACCCTTCATTTTTCCTCAACTGATAAGCGCCTGGTAAACCGCTGTTCTAAACTCTTTGCGGATCGGGTAGGTTTGTGAAGGTTGGTATTGGCTCATCAGAATTGCGATCATCTCTTCCTGAGGATCGATCCAAAAAAAGGTTTCCGCGTACCCACCCCAGCCGTGATCGCCCACCGAACCCATCACACCGGTTTGTGCCATATCCAACATCACACCAAATCCCAAGCCAAATCCCATTCCCAACATAGGTTCCACACCTTCAAACGCAATGGGGAGAAGGACCGCAGGCAGGTGGTTGCTGGTCATTAACGCAACCGTTCTTGGTCCGAGCAGTCTCACACCATTCAACTCGCCTTTGTTCAATATACATTGGGCAAATTGCAGGTAATCAGTAGTAGTGGATACTAAACCGGATCCCCCGGAATGTATTGTCACAGGGGGTAGGTATTCGCTGGAATCTGGCAAGTCGAGAACACCAAAATCACTATCTGGTGTTTTACCGTAGAGGGTGCAAAAACGACTCAACTTGGAGGGGTCAATGGAAAAGGCAGTATCTTCCATCCCCAACGGATCAAAGATTTTTTCCTGCAGGAAGTCCGCCAGCGGTTTGTCCGATAGTACTTCAACCAGGTAGCCAACGACATCCGTGGCAACACTGTAATGCCATTTAGCTCCTGGATGGAACATGAGCGGCAGGCTGGCAATACGTTCGGTTAACTCTGCGTTTGTGATGTCAGGATTGAAAAGATCCGCTTCATCATATAACTTATCCACCGGAGACTGTGATTCAGTGAAACCACCGTAACTCAGCCCGGCTGTTTGGCGCAATAAATCCTGAACCGTCATGGGGCGTACAGGAACTTCTAATGCGCCATCTGCACCCCAGACTTTAACATTCTTGAAAGCAGGAATGTATTGGCTGACCGCATCTGTGAGGTTGAACAGCGCTTCCTCATACAACATCATTAATGCAACGGATGCAATTGGCTTTGTCATGGAGTAGATTCGAAAAATCGAATCTTTCGACATGGGCGTATTCGTCTCAAGATTTTGATGTCCGAAAGTTTTGCGATGCACAATCTGACTATAGCGGACAACGCATGTATCTATCCCGGCCAGTTTTCCGCTCTCCACATAACGGTTCATCAGGCTGTCGATGCGCAATAATCGTTCCGAAGAGAAACCAAGCGCTTCAGGATCTGTATGCTTCATCTATACTCGCTCCATTCATTGTAAGGGCTAACTCACAAAATCCCTATGTTCCGATCACCAATCCACCATCAACCCGGACCACTTCCCCTGATATGTAGCTGGCTTCATCCGAAGCCAGGAACAAGTAAAGATTTGCAACCTCCTCAGGTGTACCTAGTCTTTTGATTGGGATCCTTTGCTTAAATGATTCAAGAACATCCTCGGGCATGGAGAGCAACATTTCGGTCAATATCATTCCCGGAGCAACCGCATTAACACGGATGTTATAACGACCAAGTTCACGTGACCAAACCTTTGTCATGCCAACTACACCTGCTTTCGCAGCCACATAATTGGTTTGACCAAAGTTGCCGTCCAGTCCAACAACGGAAGATGCATTTACGATCGAGCCTGCTTTCTGGCGAATCATATGTGGTGCAACCGCTTGAGTACAATTAAACACACCTTTTAGATTTACCGAAACAACCCTGTCGAAGGCTTCTTCGGTCATCTGCTTGATAAGTTCACCATCCTTGACCTTGACCAGCGTGGCATCACGTAGGATTCCAGCGTTATTGACCAGGATATCAACGCGCCCGAACTTGGCAATAACTTGCTCAACCCAGTGCTGGACGCTTTGACGGTCAGAGACATCAACCACAGAAAAAATGCAGTTATCGCCAAGTTCAGCAGCAGTATTCAACCCAACCTGCTCGTTTACATCACAAATGGCGACCTTCGCCCCCTCCTGGATAAATCGACTGGCGGTGAATTTTCCAATTCCTGCGGCACCACCGGTAATCAAGGCAACTTTACCTTCAAGTCTCATCT
>JALHTN010000165.1 GCA_022865865.1 Anaerolineales bacterium | reverse complement strand
GGCGCGCTTTGGCTTCTTGAACGAAATTTACACTCACATAAGTCAGCGGTATCATCAGGGTCACAGTTAACAAGGCCGCAAATATCAAGCTGCGCGGCAGGCGGTTGGCAGCTGTGATCGCTTTTGGGCCAAAGCCCAGGGCGAAGAATACCAGAGTCGCCGCAAAGGCGATCGCCACCGTATTGGTGACAAAAAGCAGTCCTGCACCACCGGCGATATCCATCCGATCCAGGGCCAACCCGATCCCAATCGTACACAGCGGCGGCATGAGCGCGGTCGCGATGGCCACCCCTGGTAGCGCAGCAGACAGGTGCGGTTGAGCCAGGGCATATGCCGCAGCGATCCCACCAGCTACCGCGACTGTTAAATCTATCGGGGAGGGATTTGTTCGGGCGATCACCTCACCCGGGACCTCCTGCAGCAGGATAAATGGCAAACTGCGATTAAGCCAGGTCCACAGGAATGAAACCACGATTGCGACGATAGCACCCTGGATGACCCCGCTGATCGAATCACGCAGCAGGTGACCATCACCGGTGATGGAGGCCATGCCCATACCCAGGATTGGCGACATCAGCGGGGCGACCAGCATGGCTCCGATGATGATCGCCACCGAATTGGTCAGCAATCCCATGGTGGCAATCGTGCAGGACAGGATCACCAGCAGGAAGAAATCAAAGCCCGGATGGGAAGATTCTCGCAATCGCACCCGCACTTCTCCCTGGCGCTCTTTATCGATCGGGCGGGCGATGCGGCTCCAAAAATAAAGGAACCGCACACGGAGAGATGGGGGAGGTTGCGAGTTATGAGAAGTCATTTCAGGACCGCCCGGTTAGCAGCGCTTCAGATCAGCGGTGACCCAAGATCGAGTGAGGTTGGTAGGGCTGCTGCAGTATGTCGAGCTCTTCTTGGCTCAATTCAATATCGATCGCTGCCGCATCTTGCTCCAAATGAGCCATCTGGCTGGCTCCAATGATCGGGGCGGTTACCCCGGGTTGGTGCAACAACCAGGCCAGCGCGATCTGAGAGGGGGTTGCGCCCCTTTGCTCAGCGATTTCAATAACCCGCTCAACCACGGTGAAATCGCTCTCCTGGTAATACATATCGTGCGCAAACTCATCACTCTTCGCTCTGGGGGTCTCACCCCAATCCTGGTGCGAACGGTTGCCGCTTAAGAAACCACGCGCCAGGGGGCTCCAGGGAATCACGCCAACACCCTCTGAGCGGCACAAGGGCAGCATCTCGCGTTCTTCTTCCCTGTAGACCAGGTTATAGTGATTTTGCATGGCCACAAAGCGCGTCCAGCCATTGATGTCTGCCAAATAAAGCGTTTTTGAAAACTGCCAGGCATACATGCTCGAAGCACCAATATAGCGCACCTTGCCGGATTTTACGACATCATGTAAGGCTTCCATTGTTTCTTCGATCGGCGTTTCCGGGTCCCAGCGATGGATTTGGTAAAGATCAATATAATCTGTGCCCAATCGGCGCAGTGAATCATCGATGGCATTCATGATGTGCACCCGGGAAAGCCCTCCCTGGTTCGGCTTGTCTCCCATCGGGAAAAAAACTTTACTGGCAATCACGACCTCATCCCGGCGTGCAAAGTCCTTCAGCGCTCGTCCCAGGATCTCTTCGCTCACCCCGGTGGAGTATGCATCTGCGGTATCGAAGAAATTGATCCCTAGCTCTAATGCACGCTGGATGAAAGGGCGTGACTCACCTTCTTCCAGTACCCAATCGCGCCATTTTGAGGATCCATAAGTCATCGTCCCCAGGCAGATGCGGGAAACCTCTAGTCCACTTTTTCCTAATCTTTGGTATTCCATAATCCTTCCCTTTGCATGCTGTGATTGTGATGCCCACCAGCGTTAAACTGATCAGCCAATAACCATTTCCAAATCTGAGATAGTCTCCAAGATTGTATCAACAGCTTGTTGTAATGTTGCCGCATCAAATGTAAACCGCGCTCCAGCAGCTGCGTAGAGCTGAGGCAGGGTCACGCTGGTGCCCAGCGCTAGCGCCCGGCGATAAGCTGCAACCGCACTGCTTTTATCTTGGAGGGAATTACGCCAGATCTGCACCGACCCCAGCTGGGCCTGGCCGTACTCAATATAATAGAAAGGCTCATCAAAAATAT
>JALHTN010000164.1 GCA_022865865.1 Anaerolineales bacterium | reverse complement strand
GACCAATATGCTGCAAAGAGTGAAGCTGACTCGCAGAGAGCACTGGAATCCATCTCAGCCCGCTACCAGGGTTTAGCTGACCTGCTCCAGGCTGGAGAAAAGTAATGTATCTAGATATAACATTGTAAAGAAATTGCTAAATGATCATAGCTAGTATCGTTTCTCTTTCTGGATTTGAGGTAAACTTATTGATTGTGCGCTGATTACCAAAGAACTGATCACCTCTGCTTGAATAGAATCAAAAAACCGTCCTGCAATCTACAAGATGCAGGACGGCATTCATTCTAGCTGGAAATTGACTTGCTGCAAATTGGATTCTGTTTGACGACAGGGGATTTCCCCTCCCTGTGGTCGAGGACATGCTTTGCCCCGCTCGCTAATGACATTAAGTAAGACGTGTTTGATTGCCGGTGGCGGACTTGGATTCAACCGATCTAATTGTCGGGATTGGAATCCCGACCTACGGATGTCGGGTATGGAAAACCGAGCGACAGAGATTACCCCTATCGGTCGAGTAGATTGCTTCGGGCTAATGTTCTTGCAAAGACAGTGCAAATGCAGCTGGATAGGCTAATATTTTCGCTGAGTTGGTACCTGCAACGTTATCTTCATACTTGATATGCTGCTACCAGGTGGACATGACCTGCCTGAGGACAGCAAATTCTCCGATGTGATAAGCGTTGTGGTCAGCCACGACCAGGATTTCGCGGAAGATAGTGTAATTTGGGGCATGAGGAATAGGGGCATACAGGTCATTCTCGGGGTCTTTAACTATAGAACGCAGGGAACCTAAATTGGAGAGGAAAGCGCTGATGGTTTCATCCCACTGAACCTGATCAGACTCTTCTGCTGGGTCTGGCCAGTAACCCTCTGGCCATTGTGGGGATACATGAGCGGGATTACGAATGAATTCAAGAATATCCCATTGGGCAATGCGGAGATGTTCAAGGATGTGCCAGGGTGTGTAAGTAACGTTATCTGGCCTGGTATTGAAATGTTCTGCCGGAAAATCGGCGACACCCTGCTCAAAGGTCATATGGGCATTACCCCCATAGAGGAGGGCTAGCAGCTGTTCACGGACAACCTGGTCTGAGGTCATGAGTTAACTCCTTTGGAATGATCCTTATACATATTACTCGTCGTGCCTGCCAAAAGTGTTGAGCACCTAAAAAGATTCTAGAACCCGCTGGCGGAATTTTCGCATCAATGCCTCATCTGGAAATGTGGCGGCCAGCTCTGCGACCAAAGAGCTCCCGGTTGACAGTTCAGCTTCAGGCGTTGGTCTCTTTCATGTGCGCTACCGATTTCTCGATCAATTCTTTCAGGATATCGAGATCGATATTTTCTAATCTCTTGACATACAAACAAGATTTACCGGTAGAGTGTTTGCCCAATTTGTCGAGCAGCTGGTCGTACTGATCAAAACCAGACATGATGTATAGGGTTAAATTCTGCACACGGGGGGAAAATCCGACCAGGAACCATTCGGCCGGCTTGCCGCTGGCATACTTATACCGGTAGGTGCCAAAACCGATGATGCTGTCCCCCCACATGGTGGG
>JALHTN010000163.1 GCA_022865865.1 Anaerolineales bacterium | reverse complement strand
CTTAAAGGCTGAGAAACACTCCCGTTATCAAACAAACCGCTGCCACTTAAACTGCAGCAATTTTTGAGTTTAGATTGCGCTCGCTCGAAGTTATCAGAAATTGGATGGGGGAAAAATTCTTTGTCTTCGCTCGTGATCGATAACTAAAAATTTATGTTTGGGTCAATATTCCCCATAGGTAATACAAGGAGGTGCCAAGGATCCATTTTGTTTTTTCTCCAATTTGATTGCGGTCGCAATCTGATTGGTTCACTGCCTGTTTAGAGGCATAAGCAATAAATCCGAGTCTGGTTTTCCAAAATGGAGGAACATTGATGAATACCAAAGTTAAAACGCGGCTGCGCTATTTCACCTTTGCGCTGATTTGCGTTGTTTTTTTAATTGCTCCGATGGGTGTGCTGGCTTCTCCGAAAGGGGGAGCACTGAATTCAGGACCCTGGTGGGATGTTGAACCAGAGGAAGAGAATCCATCACCCTACTATGATTCGATCCTTTACTCCGAAATCGCACCCAGGCTGCGCGAGATCGAAGTCAACAGCAACCGGGTCAAGGTGGAGGTGATCGGCCAATCTGCCGGCGGGCGAAACCTGTTCCTGGTCACGCTGTCCGATCCGCAGGCTATGGGGCGCCTGGGCCAGTACCAGGCCATCCGCAATACGATGCTGAAAGACCCTGAAAAAGCGCAGGAGATGATCGACAAATTCGGCGATTTCAAGGTGCCTGTCTTCATCAACGCCAGCATCCATGGCAACGAAAATCCGGGCGTTGACGCGGCCATCCGGCTCATCGAGACCCTAGCTTACGAGGATACTCCCGAGGTGCAGGCCATCCTGGAAAACGTGATCCTGCTGATTAACGTGGTGCAGAATCCGGACGGTCGGGTCATGTACACGCGCCAGAATGCCAACGGCTTCGACATTAACCGTGATTTCATCTCCCAAACTCAACCCGAGACCCGGGCCACGGTCAAGATTTTAACCGAATGGAATCCCATGGTCACGCTGGATTTGCATGGCTTTGTTAATCCCATGTTGATCGAGCCGACGACGCCACCTCATAATCCCAATTACGAGTACGACCTCTACCTGCAGTGGGCCTTAAACGAGGCCTATGCGATGAGAGACGAGCTACTCGCCCAGACAGGCTTGCCCGCCCAGATTCCTTATATAGAAGATCCGGACGGCTGGGATGACTGGGGAGCGCAGTATGTGCCCATGTATGCCATGTACCACGGCTCCTATGGCCATACATTGGAAACCTCTAACCGTGGCGATCTGGGCGTTGATGCTCACTACGCGGCCGTATGGGGCGCGCTCAAGTTCGTGGCTGAGAACAGAGAGGCCATGCTCCACGATCAGATCGAGATCTTCCGGCGCGGTATCCTTGATCTGCCGCAGATGGTCATCCCGCAAGGATTGCTGGACGAAACCCAGTGGGAGCAATATAACGAATTGACCATCCAGGAATTCCCGGCCGCTTACGTCATACCGGCCGATGAGCCCTTCCAGCTAAGTTCCCACCAGGCTGCCCGCTTGGTCGACTTCCTGCTCTTCAACGACGTGGAGGTTGAACAGGCCAGCCAGTCCTTCAAGTTGGCTGGTACAACTTACCCGAAAGGGACCTACATCGTCT
>JALHTN010000162.1 GCA_022865865.1 Anaerolineales bacterium | reverse complement strand
GGTCGACCTCCCGAAAAGAACTTTCAACCGTCCAGCGCACTTCAGGACTACCCTCAGGTAGTGCTATCTGCTGGGCAGCAGCTGCGCGAAATCCAATTACTTTCACCTTCGACAGGCTGGGTACTGCGAGAGGATCAGCTGCTTTGGTCTGCTGACAGTGGGCTCACATGGCAGGATATTTCCCCCTTACGATCAGGTCAAAATGATATTTTAGGGGTGCATTTCATCAACCCTGCTCAGGGTTGGTTAGTGGGTCGGCAGGCTCAAGAAGATCAATCATTCTCATTATCAATTTACGAAACACGTAACGGTGGCAGTACTTGGTCTGAAGCTCCATTCAGTGCTTTCAGCTCTGCAGAAACCTGGGAATTAGAATCTGCCGAGTTTGAATTCCTGGATGATGAAACGGGCTGGATCGCATTTAATCTGCACTCCGGCAGCAATTTCAGTTTCGGCAGACTCCTGGCAACTGGTGACGGTGGACAGACCTGGGAAGAGCGTGACTTGCCTTTCGGTGAGCCGGTCGAATTCCAGGATGCAGAGCGCGGTTGGACCGCAGGCGGTCCCCTGGATCAGGTTTACCTCACTGAAAATGGCGGTGAATCCTGGAGTCTGTCAAAAGACCAATCTGTTGCGGAGTTGAAGTTCTACCAGGAAAGTAATCCGCAGCTGCTGGCAGGGAGTCTTCCACCGGGTGTGATCACTTACGATTTAATCGACAACCAAATCGGATGGGCAGTGGTTCAAACTGGAACCTGTACGGGGTATAAGCCGCGGGCTGGCGAACCCGCGCCCCCAGCCTCCCAGCCTCTGCAGTGTGAATCCTCATCCCAGCTGCTGATGACAGCCGATGGCGGAATTAGTTGGAGCGAAATAACCCCACCAGAATGAAGGGTTAGCTTCAAGTAATATGGGTGGGATTAAGCAGCCTGGGTTTCAACAAGTGCCTCAGGTAGCGAATTCACAATCTCATCCAGTTCAGAATTCTCACCTCTCTCAATAGCGGCAGAAAAATTTTCCGCAGCGAGTTCACCTTCCAGCTCGCTGAGGCTCTCTTGTGCGATCGCCCGATATAAGGATGGGGTGATAGGATTTTCGATCACAAACGATAGAATTTCTACACCTTGCTCAACTAGTTTTTCCCTGGCAAGCAGCATGGCTAAACCAATCAGGGAGTACAGCACCAGCGTGGTGATTTGACCCTTCTGTGAGAGATTAAGTGCTTCAGTAAAGTGCGACCATGCTTCCTGATTTTCATCCAATGCGATTTCTGCAAATCCGATCCGGCACAGGGAGGCAGGAATCCCCCACCTGTGATTCATCTCTTTGAAGCTCTGGTAGCTCTCTTGCCCAAAACGTTTTGCCTCCTGGTATTCCCCGATCCCCATCAGGCTGAGTGTCAAACGGCTTGTTGCGTAGCCAATGCCGACCTGGTCACCGAAGTATTTGAAATTCTCGCGAGCCTCCAGCTGGATCTTGATCGCATTTTCGTAATCCCCGGTTTCCTCACCCAAAAGCGCAATTTTACTTTGCACAAAGGCTAACAATAAACGGTTGTTGATCTCTAAGGATAAATTTTGGCCTTCGTGCCACTCCTGGAGAGCTGCTTCATGATCCCCCATCTCATAATAAACCCATCCCAACCAAATTTTACATCCGATAATATCGAAAGAATCCTGGATTTTTTCTCCAATCTGTATACCCTCTTTGAGGTTATGTTCCGCACTCTCATACTCTCCTATCCAGGCATAATTTATCCCCTGGCTCATCAAACATACCAGCAGCTCCAGTTGAATATCTGACTCACGCAACCCAGGAAGGATTTCCCGTACAAGTTCATTAGAACTCTCAATAGAACCCAACATGCTCAGGTAAAATGCCTGAAAGGTCAGTGCGGTCAAATACATCAAACCACCAGGCTTGGATGGATCAAAACCGGGATGATAATGATCTTCGATAATCTTTGCGAAGTTCTTATATGCTTCTACACCCTCGTAATATCCCTGCATAAAATAGTAATCGCGCAATATTTTCAGCGCGGACCGTATTGCCTGCTCATTACCTCCGATTATCCCCCAATGGATCGCAGAGCGAATATTCTCGATTTCGGTCTGGATCTCATCTCTCGTTTCCAATTGTCCTCCCCAAACAATTGCCCTTTCCCGTTGATCAAGGAAATCCAAATAATATTGGCAGTGGCGTCTGCCAATCTCTCCATATTCTTCAGAATCCTCATGCAACTTCTCCTCCCCATACTGCCTGAGCAGCTCATGGATCTCATAACGGTCACCTTCACCTCGGCGGACGAAGGATTTATCCACAAGTACAGATAGATCCATGAGGCCAGCGTCCGCAACTATCTCAGCTGCTCGGCGGCTGAAGCCGCCTCGAAAAACGGAGAGCTTTCGGAATATATGACGTTGTTCTTCAGAAAGCATTTCCCAGCTGTAATCGAAGGCTGCTCGCATGCTGCGGTGCTTTTCCGGTAAATCTTGCATGGAGGAGGCTAAGAAATCGAGGTTTTTTTCGATCTCATTTGCGATCTCCTCAGGGGAGAGCATGGAAACCCAGGCCGATGCCAGCTCGATCCCTAGTGGAATGCCTCCTACCATCCGGCATATGTGGATCACATGTTGTTTCTCTTCATCATTGATGGAAAATCTAGAATCCGCCAATCTGGCTCGTTCTATAAAAAGCTCAACGGCACTGCTTCCAATATCTCCATCCGGGCTGCCATTTTCCGGGAATGTCAAACCTGGCACATTGAAGATCCATTCACTTTGTATGTTCAGCCGTTGGCGTGATGTGATCACGAGCTTCACAGCAGGGGCGCGTTTCAACAAATCGACTAATATCCCTGTTTCTTCAATCAAATGTTCATAATTATCCAGCACGAGCAGCGCATTCTGCTTTTCCAGGTAGTCAAGCAGCTGGCTCTGTGGATCCACACTTCCGTGAGTATGCAGCGAGAAATCCAATGCCTCAGCAATCGCTGGCAGGATGAAATCCGGCGAAGAGATTGGTGTCAAGGAGATAAAGAAGACTCCATCGCTGTATATGTCCATGCTATGCGCAGCTACCTCGATTGCCAGGCGGGTCTTGCCAATCCCACCTGGTCCTACCAGGGTTAGCAGCCGGCAGGAGTCTTCCCCGATCAGCTGCCTGATTTCCGCGATCTCCTGCTCCCTGCCTACAAATGAAGTCAGCTGCACCGGCAGGTTGTGCGCAATGTTTTGCCTTGAGCGGGAGATCATATCATCAGGTTCTATCACGCCTTCTGAATGTAAATAGCTCCGCAAGAACTGCCCCACCTCCTGCGCGCTGCTTGGACGATCACTTGGAGATTTACTCATTAATCGCAGGATCAAGTCGTCAATCTCTGCCGGTATCTCGGAGGCAATTCGGCTGGGAGCCACGACAGGCACATTGATATGTTGGGAAATAATGCTCAGCGGGTTGTCACCGGCAAACGGCAGCTTGCCGGTGCACATCTCATAAAGCATGACTCCCAATGCATACAAGTCCGTTTGGGGGCTGGTCTCCTGGCCTAAAGCTTGCTCTGGAGCCATATACGAAACCGAACCCGCGATCTCTCCCTGAATAGTCATATTAGCTAAATCGCTGTGCGCGATCCCAAAATCAACGATCTTGATTGTGTGAATATTCGGATCATCACCGGCATGGTCACTTGTTGTCAGGAAGATATTTTCCGGTTTTAGGTCACGATGAATTACCCCATTTTCATGGGCATGAGATAATGCGCAACAGATCTGCACAGCAATAGAAATGATCTCTAGCAAATCTTGGGAATGACCAGCACATAGATTTCCGCCCTCTACCAGCTGCATGACCAGGAATGGGTTACCGTCAACTTCTCCCGCATCGAAAAGGGTGACGATATTCGGGTGGTCTAGGCGAGCGATTACTCTGGCCTCGTCCAGCAATCTATTTGCGCCACCTCTACCCAAAGATTCTTGACCAAGAACCTTAACCGCTACTTTCCGCTGCAAAAGAGTGTCCCATCCCTGGAAAACTACCCCCATCCCACCGCGACCGATTTCTTTATCCAATCGATAGCGGTTATTTAATAACGTCCCGGTTGGAGTATGCATAATTTTCAACTCCTTGTTGGTGATTCTCTTAGATCATCACTTCAGGCTGCAAGGCGAACACTTTTAATCAGCATGAATCTATACAAAAATTACCATTTCTTATTATGATCTCAAAGGTCCTGCCTTAATCAGTATAGCATTTAATTAATCCATTATCAAAATATCTTCATCCGCAGCGATACATTATGACAGCTCGGTACCTCCAGGTGATGTTTTCAACACTTGAGAATTTTAATTCAAACAGCTCGAGAAATAAATATGGTAATATGAATAGCTTAGGTCACATTTTAGTAGGTTCTGTATAAGGTTTCTACCAGTTTTAAGGATTCAAGGATGAGTGATAACAATCACCCCGGTGAAGAGAGAGAACCAGTCGAGGTAATCACGGTTTCGAAGGTGCAAAACACACCTCGCATTGGGTCCTTACGCATGTTAATGCGTTTGGCATTGGGCAGCGCAGTCATCGGTCGGGAGGAGCTCAAAAACCGGTTTCAAGACAAACAAAATGAAACGCAAATCCCGGCGGCAGAGTTAAATCGTGTTACACCAATTGACTCAGATGCTGACCGGGCGCGTTATGCTGTTATTGGCGCCACGGCAAACTCAAGCGAAGCATTGAGAAAAAGTATCTCAAAACTTGGCCAGGTTTCTGATCGATCTTTTGGCAGGTTAACACGTACCGTTTACCCGGTGACCAACAGCCGGTTATTGAAGCCCTTCCGTCGCCGTTACCAGCGTTACCTGGATCGCGGTGATCAAGTTGTATCAGCGTGGGTTGCAGCAGGCCGCAGAGAAGAATATCTCGGACGCCTGCTGGCTCAGGAGATTGCCACGGAGACGATTGAAGAGACTCTTGATTACCTGGCAGACAGCCCTGAAATGGACGAATTGATCGAACAGCAATCGGTCGATCTGGTGAATGACATCTTATTTGATGATATTAAGGAAAGTGCTTCCAATACT
>JALHTN010000161.1 GCA_022865865.1 Anaerolineales bacterium | reverse complement strand
GACTCACACACCTGCTGCTGTGGCTTCCATCGGGGGCGGTGTGGCATCCACCCCGGAAATTGAGTTCCCAGAGACTGATTTACCGGCCACTCCTGAGGTTCAAGACACATCTGAACCTGTGCAAATCCCCACTCCCACACTAACGCCCACCGAAACCCTCGTTAACACGACACCTTTTTTATACTATTCACAGGCTGGGGATACATTACCCGTAGTGTCAGTCAGGTTTGGTGTTCAGCCGGAGGAGATCGATTCTCCGGATGAAATTCCCGAGCAAGCCTTGTTCAACCCTGGTCAGGTGTTAATTATCCCCAATCGCCTGGCGAATACGACCTCGTCCCAGCATTTTATGCCGGATAGTGAAGTGGTTTTCTCCCCATCCGCTTTAGATTTCGATGTCAATGATTTTGTAACCCAGTCTGGCGGCTATCTGAGCCAATACAGCCAGTATCTGGCCACGACCGGGATAACAACCGGACCGGATGTCGTCCTGCGCATTGCCACTGAAAATTCAATTAATCCCCGCTTGCTGCTGGCATTGCTCGAATACCAGAGCGGTTGGATTTACAGCCAGGAACCATCCGGATCATTGGAATTTCCGCTTGGACAGACCAGACAAAGAGATCAGGGCTTGTATAAGCAATTGGCCTGGGCAGTTAACCAGCTCTCATATGGCTATTATGGATGGCGTGAGGGGCGGTTGACCGAGATTGAATTCAAGGATGGCATCACTGCCCGACTGGCTCCAGATTTAAACGCAGGCACGGCAGCATTGCAGTACTACTTTGCCCAACTGTATGATAGTGAGCAGTGGGTGGCAGCTTTGGATCTCGACACTGGATTCCCCGCCCTATATGAAGGCATGTTTGGCAGCCCCTGGGTACGTGCTCAGAGCGTTGAGCCCCTTTACCCGCCAGATTTGGTCCAACCCCGGTTAATATTGCCTTTCCTGATCAATCAAATATGGAGCTACTCTGGGGGACCCCATGGCGCTTGGGAGCGTGATGGAGCCTGGGCCGCGGTGGATTTTGCTCCTGGCAGTCTTGTGCCGGGTTGTTTTGACACAGAAGTATACACGGTTGCTGCGGCTTCTGGCCTGGTGGTGCGCTCCGAGAACGGCGTTGTCTCGATTGACCTGGATGGCGATGGCCGCGAGCAGACAGGTTGGGTGCTGATATACCTGCACATCGCTGATCAGGGTCGAATTCAGCCTGGCACCTGGGTGGAAAGAGGGGATTTGCTCGGTCACCCCTCCTGCGAAGGTGGATTTTCCACCGGCACTCATCTCCACATGGCTCGTAAATACAATGGTGAATGGATCGTCGCCGACGGGCCCCTGCCTTTTATGATGAGCGGCTGGACCGTCCATGCCGGGGAAAAAGCCTATGATGGAACATTGACCCGCGGGAACCAGTCCATCCCAGCCAACCCGCTCAGCCCCCGCGAGTCCCAGATTATTCGCAGGAGCAGCGATCCATAGCTTGATGATTCCACAACCAAAACAGAAAGCAATGCATAATCGCGTAATGCGAATATTTGGGCTGTTCAGATGGAGCAGCCTTCCCGTATTGACCCTGGTCTTCATGTTTGGAGTCCAGTCCGGTGAAAGCACAGCACTTGTCGATGTTTTGAGAATCTGGAACTCAGCGCTTCCGGAAAATCTTACCTCCAAGCAATCATGCGGAAATATTGATACTCAACCGGATACGTGGGTATACCTCACGCAATCCGGGGACACCCTGGAAGTCATTGCCGCTCGTTTTCAGGTTCGACTGGAAGATATCGAAATTCAACCAAGATTGCTGGCGGATCAGCTGATCGATCCTGGGCAAAGGTTGGTTATTCATCGTCCAATGTTTGAAACCCGGTCGCTATCCTGGCTTTTGCCTGATTCTGAGGTCGTCTATTCCCCCAGCGCGGTAGATTTTGATACCCAGGATTACGTAGCCGGAGTTCAGGGGTACTTGACCAGCCACCAGGAATATATGCGCAGTACAGGATTAACCAGTGCTGCGGAGATCATTGAACGAGTGGCGTTGGAGAATTCGATCCATCCGCGCTTGTTGCTGGCTTTACTGCAGTACCAGTGCGGCTGTTTAACCGATATCCTGGCAGATGGAGTCGATTCTAACTACTTGATGGGAATCAACGATCCTTATCGCAAAGGACTTTACAGACAGTTGGGCTGGACGGTAAACCAGCTTTCTTTGGGTTATTATGGTTGGAGGCAAGGGTTGCTGCACGAGCTGGTCCTGGTAGATGGCTCGGTAGTATCGCTAGCGCCTGATTTGAATGCGGGGAGTGTATCCATCGCCTACCTTTTCTCACGTTTAACCGATTGGGATGGATGGCATCAGGCCATGGATTCGGAACTTGGATTCATCAATCTGCACCAAAATTTGTTCGCTGAGGTTTGGGGTGATGAAATTTATGAGCAGGAGCTGTTCTCCCCTGGACTGGCTCAACCAGATTTGATCTTACCTTTTCAGTTGGATCGAGAGTGGAGCTTTACCAGCGGACCACATCAAGCCTGGGAGACGGAGGGTGCATTAGCTGCACTGGATTTTGCTCCAGCAAGCGAACATTTTGGATGTGATCGTTCGGATGCCTGGGTGCTGGCTGCTGCAGATGGGTTGGTAGTTCGGTCAGAGCATAATGCCCTTGTCCTGGACCTTGATGGAGATGGCTTTGAGGGTACTGGATGGGCTGTTCTCTACATGCACTTAGCGGATTATCAACGGGTGGTGGAAGGTACTTTCATTTATCGTGGGGAGCCGGTTGGACATCCATCCTGTGAAGGGGGGCCTGCAGATGGAACGCATGTCCATCTCGCCCGTAAGTTCAATGGAGAATGGATAGCTGCTGACGGACCACTACCATTTGTGATGAGTGGTTGGATTGCTCATGCGGGTTACCGGCCCTATGATGGCAGCCTGACCCGAGGGGACCAAGTCGTACTGGCTAACCCCCTTTCGCCAGCTGCAGCATTTATCACCCGGTCAGGCGCGGATTTGCTTGGCGAGGCAAAGATATCGCGCAACTTATGGTGGGAAGATTAATCAAGCATTTTTCCCCCGACCATGATCCTGACAACTTACGAGCAGGCCTTCTTAGTATCTTCTTATCTTGGCCTTGCATAACAAGCGGGTTATGGTTTAATGGGTTCATATGATGTTCCTTGAGCAAATTCCAGATAGGAGAAAATTGCTTATCCTGCGCTGGGTTTTCATCTTGATCCTGCTCGGCGGTTTGGGTACTGCCTGCCAATCTCAAACCGGTTCGCTGGCGCTTGCTGGTGTGGATGAGCAGCCAGTTGGCAGCCTGGAGCAAACTCCTATCAGCGAATCATCTGCCACACCATTGCCTACCCGTCCGGCATATTCACCGGGTGAGCTGGTTGATTATGTAGTCCAGAGTGGTGATTCCATGCCCGCACTGGCGCAGCATTTTAACACCAGCATTGCGGAGCTGCATGAAGCAAACCCCATCATCCCCGAAAATGTGACCACTTTACCTCCAGGGATGCCCATGAAAATCCCGATATATTACGTGCCGTTGTGGGGGACTTCACACCAAATCCTGCCGGATAGTCATTTTGTTAATGGTCCCCACCAGGCGAGCTTCGATAGCCAAGATTTCTTGAGTGATAAACCGGGTTGGTTGCATGAGTATATCGAGTATGCAGCCGGCGACAATCGAACAGCAGCCGAAATCATCGATCTGGTTGCCACGAACTTCAGCGTCAGCCCTCAGTTGCTGATGGCTCTCCTCGAATACCAGGTAGGAGGAGTAACCCAGCCAGAAGCGCCGCTGGATGCTGGTCAATATGTGTTGGGATACAGGGACCTGAAATACCGCGGTCTCTACCTGCAGCTCGTCTGGGCAGCCAACACCCTGAATAACAATTACTACACCTGGCGCTCCGGTGATCTGGAGTCTTTTACCCATCAAGATGGAACGCTGGAACGTCCAGACCCGTGGCAAAACGCGGCAACAGTGGCTTTACAAGTGTATTTCTCGATTCTCTATCCACCTGATCGATACAATCAAGCAGTGAATGCGGATGGTTTGGCAGCTACATATGCAGCCCTTTTTGGTGACCCATGGCCGGATGATCAACCGCATATCCCCGGGAGCTTGATCCAACCGGAATTCTTGCTGCCCTTCGAGCCGGGAGAGACCTGGGCATTAACTGGTGGACCGCATACCGGGTGGGGGACCGGGGCACCTTTTGCTGCAATTGATTTCGCGCCACCTTCTGTTGTCGGTGGGTGTGTTCCTACCAACGAATGGACTACAGCTGCGGCGGCGGGGGTGGTTGTGCGCTCGGAACCCGGAATCGTGGTCCTCGATCTGGATGGTGATGGGGATGAAAGGACAGG
>JALHTN010000160.1 GCA_022865865.1 Anaerolineales bacterium | reverse complement strand
GTATAGGCTTTCGTTGATGCAACCCCGATTTCTGGACCCGTTTGCATCGATATGTATCCATCTGATATGCGCATCGCTTGCGAGCCTATCACGTTTACGATGGACCATAATGGGGCTTTCTTTTGTCTGGCTTCTTCCATCGCAGCTAAAGTATCTGCGGTCTCTCCCGATTGACTGATAGCCAGCACCGCAGTGTTTTCATCCAGGATGGGATCCCGGTACCGGAATTCAGAGGCAATATCCATCTCAACCGGTACACGTGCGATCTGCTCGATGAGCACTTTTCCAACTACTCCAGCGTGGGAAGCTGTTCCACAAGCAGTGATGAAGATCTTGTTAATACGTTTTGCTAATTCTGAAGTCAGGTTGAGTTGGTCAAGATGAATGCGACCCGAATCGAAATCCACTCTGCCCGCGATCGTGTCAGTGAGCGAGCGTACTTGTTCATGAATCTCTTTATGCATGAAATGACGATACTCACCTTTTTCCGCTGCAACCGGATCCCAAGGAACAATGTGCTCCTCGTAATCAACCGGTTCTCCATCTAAAGTATTTACTTCCAATCCATCCCTGGTTACCACACCAATCTGACCTGATTCGAGGAATACCATTTGCCTAGTGTGTTCTAAAATAGCTGGCATATCCGAAGCAATGTACATCTCACCCTGACCAAATCCGATCACAACACCGCCTGCATTCCCAACCCTGGCAGTCACGATCTTATCCATTTCTTTGGTGGAAAGGAGTACGATCCCATGGGCTCCTCTGAGGTGGGAGATAGCCCTTTGGGCCGCGTCAACAAAGCTCATTTTAAGTGAGAGGTAGCGATCGACAAGCTGCACGATCACCTCAGTGTCTGTATCTGATTTGAACTCCACACCCTCTGCGGATAATTCATCCCGCAGCTCAGAATAATTTTCAACGATTCCATTATGAACAAGCACCACGGTGCCACTCGCACCTAAGTGTGGGTGGGCATTTCTGGTACTCGGTTCCCCGTGTGTCGCCCAACGGGTATGCCCAATGCCTACTTGTCCATGTAGAGGGAAATTTTGAACCAATTCCGCCAATCGATCTAGCTTTCCAGCCTCCCGGCGGACTTCAATTTCCCCTCCTTCAATCACCGCGATACCAGCCGAATCATAACCCCGGTATTCCAAGCGCCGCAGTCCGTTCAGGATGATCGGCGTTGCATCCCTGGGTCCAATATAACCAACGATTCCGCACATGGGTTCCCTCCATAATTAAGTTAGCTTCGTACTGCACCAATAATTACGAATTGCCTATGCGCAGTACAATCGGCTAGATTTTCGATTACTGCATCACTCCTTGCTGTTTTATCCGTCCAGTCACCTGGACGGTATTGTAGCAAGGTTCTGTGTTGGAGGGATAGAAAATGGACTGTGATACGCCCGGAGGGCTTCCGCTGATCTCTCGATTTTTTCCCAGGACTTTACCTTTATCCCTGAGATTAACCCGACCCCGCGGCCGGGAACCCTCATCCTCGTCAACTCTAACAGCGAATCATAAAGTTTTGATGCAAATATATTAATAAACTAGTAATCTTAGCAGAGCAATACCTCAAATTATGCTGAAAGAGCCCGTGCGCTGGTCTTCCCTCGATATTTATGTGTATTTATATGAAGCGAGCCACCTCCTGGTTGAAAATTCAATCGGGGGACCCATTATACAATGATTCCCAACGAATGGTTTTCTAATATCGCTGCCAGCATGCAAACAGCCTCAAAACTCGCTGGACCAAAGGTACTAATCGTTCAATGGTATAATTTCGCTGAATTTGATGGTGTGTGAGGATACTAAGTAAACCCGCAATCGTTTCCGGTATGGATATTTACACCCTCAAATCCACTCGCAAAGGAGCCCCTATTTGGCTTTCAACCCACTAAATTGGCTGCTGGGGTTTTTTTCACTCGACATAGGTATAGATTTAGGCACCGCCAACACCATGGTCAGCGTGCGCGGCAAGGGTATCGTCATTAGAGAACCCTCTTGGGTGGCCATTGATAAACGCACACGCGAACCGAAAGCAATTGGAGCTGAAGCTAAAGAGATGGTCGGACGAACTCCGGCCAACATCATTGCTGTCCGTCCACTGCGTGATGGGGTGATCTCTGAATTTGAGATTACCGAGGCAATGCTGGAATATTTCATTGGAAAAGCTCACCAGCAAAGCATAGTGCCTGTTCCCCGCCCTCGAGTCGTGGTTGGCATCCCGTCAGGAGTCACCGAAGTAGAAAAACGTGCGGTATACGATGCAGCTATGTCAGCAGGGGCGCGTGAAGTAGGATTAATCGAAGAACCTGTTGCGGCCGCCCTTGGAGCTGGCTTACCCGTATCAGAAATCCGCGGCAGCATGATCGTAGATATTGGCGGGGGCACAACGGAAGTCGCTGCCCTCTCAATGGGAGGGATTGTGATCTCTCGTTCTCTGCGAGTGGCTGGAGACGAGATGGACGAGGATATCGTCAACTATATGCGCAACAAATACAATCTGCTAATCGGTGAACGGATGGCAGAACAATCAAAAATTGCGATTGGTTCTGCATACCACCTGCCAGAAGAGATGACCCTAACGCTGCGAGGGCGCAACCTGGTCACAGGGTTACCAGAAGCTGTTGAAGTCTCTTCCGTCGAGATCCGAGAAGCAATCTCAGGTTCGGTGCTGACGATTATTGACACGATCAAAGATGCGCTGGATGAGTGTCCACCAGAGATCATCGCCGATTTGATGGAATCTGGGGTTACTTTGGCAGGAGGTGGTTCTCTGCTGCGCGGATTGGACCGTCGTCTCAGTGATGAGCTGCACATCCGGGTGTGGGTCGCGGAAGATCCGATGACCTGCGTCGTACGCGGGGCGGGCATGATCCTGGAAGATTACGATCATTTAGCTCAGTTCTTGGTTGGGTTAGAACGGGGCAGCACGCGTCACGTCTAAGCTAGATCTCGAATGAATCTACCACGTACCTTTCAAACCGCTGCTTTAGCGATTTTAATCATTAGTATCCTCCTGCTTGCCTTAAGTGGATACCTTACCCCCATTTCCCGATTTGCTTTTTCTCCATTCATAACAGCACAAACCTGGTTAGCCAGCCGCTATCTGGCGATCAGGGATTTCATGACCGCACCTCGGGATGTGGCCAGATTGTCCCAACTCAACGATCAATTAGAAGCTGAGGTCGCTCGCCTGCAATCACAAATTATCGAGCTGCAGCAAGAAAATTCTGAAATAGAGATCCTCTCAGCTTTATTAGATTTTGCGCGGACCCATTCCGAGAATGAATACATAACTGCGGCAGTCATCGGACGAGATATCAGCCCCTTTTTGCACTATGTAATCATCAACCGGGGATCTGATGATGGCTTGCGCCGGGGCATGCCGGTTGTTTCCTCACAAGGATTAGTAGGACGGGTTGCGGCAGTAACAGCAGATGGAGCGCGAGTCCAATTGATCACCGATCCCGACACTGCGATCAATGTACGCATCCAACCCTCAGGCGCTGAAGGTTTGCTGCAAGGATCGATTACCGGTGATATTGCGATTGAAGCGATTCCGCAGGACGCCAAAATTCAATCCGGTGACCTGGTCCTTACTTCAGGATTAGGTGGTAACTATCCACCAGATATGTTGATCGGGCAAATTAGTGGGGTGCGCCAGCGACCGGTGGAGCTGTTTCAAACGGCTTCGATTGAACCAGTGGTAGATTTCTCGCAGCTCGAAATCGTCTTGGTAATTGTCAATTTTAAGTCCGTGAATATCGCACCGCTGATCCCCACCGTCGAAGCTCCCTGAAATTTATACGATTGGGATCATTAGAATCCGGTGAATTAGCTAAAAAAGGTTTTTTTGATGGTGTAGAATGGCGATCTTGCTGGCAATTCCAATTCTGGGTTTGATGGTGATTGTCCAATCGGCAGTTTTCAGCCAGGTTCAACTGCTGTATGGCACAACTGACCTGGTCTTGTTAATTGTTGTAGCTTGGGCAGTTCAGGAAAGGGTCACCACAGCCTGGCATTGGGGAATCATCGCCGGTGTATTAGCAAGCCTGGCGACAGCGGTTCCAGCCATCGCGATCATACCCACCTACGTGGTGATAACTGGTGTAGCGATTTACATGCGCCGGATATTCTGGCAACGTCCCCTGCTGGCGATGATCACGGCCACGGTGTTAGCAACCTTGATCTCACAGATTATCACAATTGCCGTGCTGGTAATAAATGGAACTCCGATACCATTGATTGAGGCTTTTTACTTGATCACCATTCCGAGTGTCCTATTAAATCTGCTGCTTGCGATCCCTATCTACGCATTGATCGGGGATTTGGCCAATTGGCTCTATCCTGAAGCAATAGAGATTTGACCATAAGCAATAATTCTTTGAAAAGTTTCGTCAGTGGTGGTTTTTTCCAGGTAAAGGTGCCTGGTTAGGAAATGAACAGTAGTGCCAATCTCTCCAACAATATCCAGGTATGGCGGATCCTTGTGTTCGGACTCGCTATCGCGGGTATTTTCCTGATCTATATAGCACGTTTATTCAGCTTACAGATCTTGCAGAATTCTGAATGGGTCACCCTGGCTGAAGAAAACCGGATCAGTAAGATTAATTTACCAACCCAGCGGGGAATTGTATTCGACCGCAATGATTACATCTTAGCCCAAAACATACCCGCCTACAACGTGGTCATTATTCCTGCCGATCTCCCGGATGATCTTGGCGAGATCCAAGAGATATACCGCCAGATCAATGAGATGGTCAATGTGCCCATCAATTTGAACGAGGTTTCGATCGAAAATCCTTATGTTCCCTGCCGATCTGAACATGGAATCGCGCAAATTGTCGAGTACGGTGAAACCACAGCGCCATATACACCTGTACGGATCAAGTGTAATGTCGACCGAACTACCGCCATGATCATCAAAGAAAATGCCGTTGATTTGCCAGGTGTAGATATCGAAATCGAATCTGTGCGAGATTATCCCACCGGTTCTTTAACCGCAGGCATTATTGGTTTTATGGGACCAATCTCCGCTGCAGAGGAAGAATATTATCTAGATCGCAATTTCGTTCCCAACCGGGATAAGGTTGGTTATGCGGGTATTGAAAGATATTTTCAAAGCATTCTCAGTGGGCGAAACGGTGAGCGATTGGTTGAGGTCGATGTCGGTGGACAGATCTTACGTGACGTTACGCCGCCTGTCGATCCAACACCCGGTCTCAACCTGAGATTGACCATCGATTCACGCCTGCAAAGCGCGGCCGAGTCAATCCTGACCCGTGAGATGGACGAATGGAATGCTTATTTTGACGAGATGCGCATGAACAGCGGTGTGGTGATCGCACTTAACCCGAAAACGGGTGAAATCCTGGCCATGGTTTCTTACCCTAGCTACGAGAACAACCGCATGGCGAGGGTCATCCCACAGTATTACTTTGAGCAGCTTTCCAAGGACGAACGCAATCCAATGCTCAATCATGCGGTCGGAGACGAACTTCCCGCCGGTTCGGTATTCAAATTGGTAACCGCAGTCGGTGCTTTAAATGAGGGGGTTGTTACCCCAGAACAAATCATAGAAGCACCGCCCAAAATCGTGATCGAGGAAAAATTTTCCGCTAATGAACTCAATCCTCGCTCGCGAGAATTTATCGACTGGAATGACGCTGGTTTCGGTGAGATCGATTTCGTTAACGGTTTAGCGAATTCCAGCAATGTGTATTTTTACAAACTGGGTGGTGGCTACCAGGATGAAATACCCGAAGGATTGGGTATTTGTCGTTTGGGCACTTATGCACGCGCGCTCGGATATGGTGATTTACCTGGCATCGAACTCCCCTTAGTTGAGGATGGTTTGATCCCCGATCCAACTTGGAAGCGCATCACTCAAGGTGAAAATTGGTCAAGCGGAGATACATATATCGCCAGTGTAGGCCAGGGTTTTGTGATTGCCACACCCCTTCAGGTTTTGTTATCCGCTTCTACAATTGCTAATGATGGCGCCTTAATGCGCCCGACGATCCTGCAAGAAATCCTTGATAGTGACGGAAATGTGATCAAATCGTTCTTACCCGATCAAATCCGAGATATAACAACAGATCCAGTGATTGATATCTTTGATGATCCCAGCAGTCCTGGGGGTTGCGAAAGCAAATTGACGGGAGAAAAGACAATCGTTGAACCTTGGGTAATTGAGAAAGTCCAAGAAGGCATGCGCCAGGCAGTTCTTAACGGCACATTAACCGCTGAATTTGAGAATGTCAACATTTCTGTGGCGGGAAAAACCGGTACTGCAGAGTACTGCGACAAATATGCAAATGACAAGAATTTATGCATTCCCGGCAACTGGCCCACACATGCCTGGACGACAGCCTATGCTCCCTATGAAGATCCTGAAATCGCAGTGGTCGCTTTTGTCTACAACGGTGGTGAGGGTGCCTCAGTAGCAGGCCCTATTGTGAGACAGCTTTTAGAGGCATATTTCGAGATAAAAGCCGGGGACATTGCTGCGGAAAATCCCTAATAGATCATGCTATAATCAATTTCAAACTTACGCAGGATTTCGGATTCTAACAAAATACGCCTGGTTCGACCTTTACCGATAAAAATTATGGATGAGCATGCCAAGGTGAAAATCAAGGGCATCCGCGAGGGGTTGTTGATCACCGTTCGTGATGATGATTGGCCGGATGCAAAAGCCGCACTACAAGAGCAAATTAAGGAGCAATCTGAATTCCTGCAGGGTGGACGCTTGATTCTCGATGTTGGGAATCACAACATCCGAGCCGCGGAATTAGGCCAGCTCCGGGATATGCTTACGGATGATGGTTTAGCTCTTTGGGCGATCCTGAGCAATTCACTAATCACTCAGCAAAATGCACAATCACTTGGATTAGCAACTCGAATCAACAAGCCCATCCCTGAGCGAACCGCCCATTCCATCGATACGGCCTTGACGGGTGAGGAAGCGGTGCTGATCCGCCGGACGCTTAGATCTGGTTTTAGCATCAAGAATACGGGACATGTGGTTGTTATCGGTGATGTAAACCCGGGCTGCGAGATTGTCGCAGGTGGTGATATCGTGGTTTGGGGTCACTTGAGAGGCATGGTTCACGCTGGAGCAGAAGGCAATCAAGATGCGGTTGTGTGTGCGATGGACCTGGCTCCGACCCAGCTACGTATCTCAGACCATATCGCGACAACACCAAAAAGACGAGGAAAACCCCAACCTGAAATGGCACGCATCGTCGATGGACAGGTCGTGGCTATACCCTGGAAACCCTAAATGAAACTGGCACATCTGGAAGAAGGATTAATGGAAGTATGCTGAGGGAGATAAATGGCCAATAAAGTGATCACGATAACCTCAGGCAAAGGTGGGGTTGGAAAAACGACTGCCACGGCGAATATCGCCACCGCTTTGGCTGTTGATGGTGCCCGTGTGGTCTGTATTGACGCGGATATTGGCCTGCGAAATCTGGATGTGGTCCTGGGACTTGAAAATCGGATTGTTTATGATCTGGTAGATGTCATTGAAGGACGCTGTCGCTTGCGCCAGGCGATGATCCGTGATAAAAGGCTGCCAAATCTTTTCTTAATCCCGGCTGCTCAAACCCGGGATAAAACAGCAGTTTCCCCCAGCGACATGGTAAGACTGATCGATGATCTTAGAGATGAAAGCGAGTGGATCTTGATCGATTCCCCAGCCGGTATTGAACGTGGATTCCGCAATGCAATTGCACCAGCAGATTATATCGTGGTGATCACCAATCCGGAAATTTCCGCTGTCCGTGATGCTGATCGGATTATCGGCCTAATCGAAGCAGAAGAAAAAGGCCCCGCCCGTTTGGTCCTCAACCGGTTAAAACCGGAGATGGTCAAGCGGGAGGATATGCTCTCTCCAGATGATGTACTTGAATTATTAGCGGTGGAATTAATTGGTATTGTGCCTGAGGATGATAAAGTGATCTTAAGCACCAACCGGGGTACTCCTATCGTCCTTGATGGAAAAAGCCAGGCTGGACAGGCATTTCGTAATATCGCTTCCAGGATAGAGGGAAAAGTTGTACCGTTCATGAGTTTAGAGGACAGAAATGGCTTCTTCGGACGTATCTCTCGCATAGTGCGTTCAGGAGGTGACTGATATGAGTACCTTCCTCGACCGGATCCTGGGAAGAGAAAAGCCCAGCGCACAGAAGGCGAAAGAACGGCTGAAATTAGTGTTAATCCATGACCGGATTGATTTGAATCCCGGCACTCTGGAGACTTTAAAAGACGAATTGATCGAGGTGTTATCGAGACACGTCGAAATTGACCCCAGCGCGGTACGCATTGAAATGACCCAGGATGGCCGCCAACAACGCCTGATCGCTGATATCCCAATCAACTCCTCAGGCAGGAGACGAAGTCGAAAGCATGTATGAGTGATGTAAGAACCACTTGGCGGTATTTCGATTTCTGGCTTCTCGGCGCGGTAGCAATCCTAAGTATTTTCAGCATTGCCATGATCCGATCTGCCATTGCTGGAAATATTACCCTGGCTGGATACGACCAGCGCCAGGCAATCTTCGTGATCATCGGATTTGGGGTAATCCTGATTACAACCGCCATTGATTATCGTCTTTGGGCTTCCCTCAACAGGATACTTTATTATGGGATGGCTGGGCTCTTAGGGGTGCTTTACGTGGTGGGCCAAGCAATTTTTGGATCTGCTCGCTGGTTTGAGACGACATACTTCGATATTCAGCCCTCAGAACTTGCAAAAATCATCATCATATTAGCATTGGCTGAATTCTTCTCGCGTTATATGGGCCGCGTTAATGATCCGCGCACCATATTTCGCAGTTTATTATTGACCATGGGTATCGTCTTGTGGATCATTTTGCAGCCCAACCTGGGCACATCCATCGTTATCCTGGTAATCTGGTTCACCCTATTATGGGCCAGTGGTCTTAACTTGAAAATGCTGGCTGCATTCGCTGCAGTGGGAATTATTATCCCGATCATTAGTTATCCCCTGCTGGCTGAATACCAGCAAAACCGCATCTTAAATTTCATTTTCCCTGACCCGAGTGCCCGGCATGGTGACATCTATAATATCCAGCAAGCGTTGATCAGCATCGGGTCTGGTGGTTGGTTAGGAAAAGGGTACAACCTGGGCACCCAGGTTCAGCTCCGCTTTCTAAAAGTGCGCCATTCTGATTTTATTTTCTCTGCAATGGCAGAGGAATTTGGATTTATTGGAACTGTGATCGTTATTGGCTTATTACTATTCGTGATTTATCGGATTCTACGGGCTGCGCGCCTGGCACGCGATACTTATGGCGCATTAATTTGTTATGGTGTCGCTACGCTGGTTGCCTTTCAAGCCATGGTCAACATCGGGGTCAACTTGCGCATGATTCCAGCTACCGGTTTACCATTACCGTTCATCAGTTATGGTGGCAG
>JALHTN010000159.1 GCA_022865865.1 Anaerolineales bacterium | reverse complement strand
GATTTTCGCTTCTGTTGGGCCATACTTGCTGGCATTGGATAACAGATTGACCAGCACTTGTTCGATTCGACGTGGATCGGCGATAACATCTGGTATGGATACTGGTATTTCCACCACTAAACGTTGACGATACTTCTCTAATAGAGGCTGCATGGTTTGGGATACATTGGCAATAATCCCCCCTAAATCAGAACGACGAGGCGATACACGAAAACGCCCGGTTTCAATGCTGGCGCTCTCCAGCAGGTTATCCACGAGGGTTTGTAATCCTAATGCACCCAGATGCAATGAGTTAAGTAACTCCTGCAATTCATCATCGCTTAGATCAGGCGCCTGATCCATGAGCAACTCGATGGAGGCAGTCAACGCCGAGAGCGGTGTGCGAAACTCGTGGGCAATATTGGCCAAAAAATCCCCCAGAAGACGATGAATAACAACTTCTTCGCTGACATCTCGAAACACCAGTACTGTCTCCGTCTCACCGGCTTCTGAAGGTGCCAGTTGCGCCTGGGAGAATGATAATGTTGAATGGCGTCCATCCGACAATTCGACAACCAATTTGTTCCGCGAGCCAGGTATGGGATAATTTCGGCTAATAACAGAATCCAGCTCTGGTAGCTTGAAAACCTCATCGCATGAATGTTTCAAGACCTCGTCGCGGCTCCATCCAGTGATACGCTCTGCGCCATCGCTGAAAAAGGTGATATGCCCTTCGCTATCTATCGTGACAATCCCTTCAACGATTGATTCCAACAGATGGTTGATCCAAAGCTTTTCTCGTTCTAAATTCTCCAAGGTGCGTTCAAGGTCAATCCTGGCGGTTTCTAAAGCTAATGCGACCTGCTGCACCTCCCTTACCTGGGCATCGATCTCTACCGAAGTGCTTAGATCGCCTTTACTGAATTCACCTGCAGAGTCCGCCAAACGTACCAGTGGTTGGCTGATGCGACGGGCTAAGAAAACCCCCAGGAAAGAGACCATGGCCGCCACAACGATAATACTACCGGCCAGAATCAACATCAGGCGCTGTTGTGTCGCAGTGTTCTCCGCTACACTCAGTGCAACCTCTGCTTTGATACCAGTTTTAGCAAGCGAACTTTGAGCAGAATAATAGGGTTGGCTTGCTAGCTCGAAAGTATTGTGAATAGTCCCCGAGGTGCCATTGGAAGATATCTCAATATGGTTGAGAGCTATCAGCTGTTCGACACCCTCTGCGAAGCTCGTTGTCACTGGATGACCATCTGTCCAGATCGTATGCTCTAACCCGGTTTGGTTTTGCATCTGGTTGACGAAATCGACATCCAACATCATGCCGATCAGCACATCCCATTTGTCATCTCCCTCACCTGTGACAGGATAGGTGGCAGTAAGCAAAACCTGGGGGAGGGATTCTGTAGAAAGGATCTGAAATCCATCGATCCTCCAGGATAGGCAGGGATTTGTGGCTAGGGATGGTTGCGTAGAAGCAATGGTAGTGTTGGTTGCTTCACAAATAGATACCGAATCAAGACCTGCGCCTGCCCTCAGAGTCTCCAGGTAATCTTCCAGCTCCAACCCTTTATTTTGGAATAACAACTCTCGTAGTGTTGGACGCTGAGCAGTCAGGATTGCCAGGCTTGCCAATTCACTTTGTTTTGCCTCATAGAGGGCTAGCGCGGCGCGTTGACCTTGCTCAACCTGCGACCATGCCTGTTGATCCAATTGTTCATTTATCAGCCAAAGAGCAGGTAAACCCACAGCCGCAGCGGTCAGCATGACTACACTGATAAAGCTCAGAATCATCTGCACAGCTAGGCTGTGAACATCGAAGATTGATTTCATTTTATCGTAATTCTACTCTAAGTATGTACATCTTGGATTCGGTTAATTCCAAAGGGGATTATCTTTTAGCAGCGAGTTCAGCTCGCGGTAATAGTTATTGATCAGGTCGGTGATTCATCTAGAAAATAGTATTCCCCGCATTCTGCGTCAAGTAATCAAATACAAACACAAAAACAACCTTTTCAGCCTGAAAACTTAGGGGTTTCGTCAAGTTTGGTTTTCACCCAATGGGTGAAAGAAAAAGCGATTGGTTCAGCTAACTTTCACCCCCCCCT
>JALHTN010000158.1 GCA_022865865.1 Anaerolineales bacterium | reverse complement strand
CATGAGGTTGCTATCCAATTCTACAATATCTGCGAAAGCGTGAAAATCACGCTTTAAGATCGCTTGCCGGCACAATTCTAGCCTGCGTCGGGCATCTGCGACGCGCGCATCTTGCAGCAAGCTGCTTCCAGCCAGGATATGCCCAGCCACCGAACCAGTTTCCTTATGTTCCTTACTGACAATAGCAATACAGTCACGGAGATCCCAGTAATCAGAGGCTGCGATTGAATAAGCATAGGATGTTATGTCATCCTGACCAGCTTTCCATTCCACAAAACCCCCGGGCACGGACCGGCAGGCCGATCCCGATCCACGGCGCGCTAAGCGGGAGAGAGCAGGTTGATCTAAATCCAATCCTGCTGCCGCGCTGGCAGCCAGGCTTAAGGCCGCGAACCCAGAGGCTGATGACGCGATTCCTGACCCGGTCGGGAAATTATTCTCACTGGTGACCCTGGCGTATGCAGAAAACCCAGCCAAATGACGGACGTAATCAAGGAACTGTGCCACACGCTGAATGGCGATATCTACCGGCACGCGTCCCCCAATGGTCAGCTCATCGCGCTTAAAACCAGGATCGAATTCTACCGTTGTACGTGAATACAGGTTATCCAGGTTCATCGAGAGCGACCCGTTTACAGGGATGCGCAAATCCGGATCTTTATCCCCCCAATACTTGATAAAAGCAATGTTGGGGTGGGCGAGGGCGGTGGCTTTTTTCATCTCCAAGTTGAAACTCTCGGTAAGAATTGCCAGAGGTCGATTTTTCTCAAGTTCGCAAGAAAAATTCCCTCCAATTGATTAGTTTGTGAATACATCAATCCACTTTTGTCTGCAGGGATAAAGCCTCAATCACTGCTTCCCGGAACTGCAGCTCGGCAGATGTGAAGTGCTCCCTGAGCAGCTGATCCTTGAATTCCTGTGCGTTGCTTTCCGGGGGGACAACCCAGGTTTCGAGTGGTTTGCTGGCCAATTTTTGATCCTGCCCAAGGACAAAAGTATCATTAGCCACCATACCAAACTCTCGGGCAGCGAGCGGCCAGGTCGCATCCACGACCATCTGGCTGCCATCCGGAACTGAAACCAATAAATAATTGTGGACATCAACAAAGCGGCGATTGGCTGCCTCGTAGAGCTGCTGCATAGAAGGTGATACTTCGCCAGGCTCAACCGGCGTGATGCTGGTGCAGGCAAGAATTGTGGATGGTAAGTTCAATTCCTCGAATAGCTCATGCAGCAGGTAATGCTTACCGGAGCAAGTCCCCCGCCATTCTGCGATGGTGGTTTCCGGACGCCGGTCGCTGGCGCGCTGGTATGGCATATCACGCACCAGGGAAAAAACCAGCCCCGCATCCAATTCCAGATCAGGATCAACCAATCCCCGGTTTATGGCTTCGGATTTCAACAGACTCAGCAAACTCATCAAGTAATTTTATCCCACAATGGAATTACGAACCAACATAATGGCACTAGGCTCTGATTGGAACTCCAATTTATTCCCCGGGATCAAACCACCACAAATCTGAAAAATCTGAAATCCAAACTCGTCCGTTGCCATCGACAAGGATATCGCATCGAATCCCTGGGATAACTCCTACTTCCTCGGTCTTGCCTCTCTCCATACGAAATATCGTGCCCTCACTGCACAACCAGGCCACCCCCGGCTCACCAAAAGCCAGGCTGCTAAACCAGCCCTCAAAATCTTTTTCCCACTCTTCACCAACCATGTGATAGCGGACAAATGTACCCTGAGGACCAGCACCTCCATACTTCATTACCTCCACCCACGGAGCGCCATCCGCGTCCAGATCTATTTCAGTCACCAGCTGGGGGCGAGCCTAGGGCGGAAAAGGGTACCTGGTCCAATAACCCAGGTCGGGATCATACATGAGCAGGGCATCAAAGCCGCCCACCCACATTTTTCCCGAGGCATCCATCTCAATGTCCTGAACACATTCAGCAGCTGTATCCGGAGCTTCAAACCATTCT
>JALHTN010000157.1 GCA_022865865.1 Anaerolineales bacterium | reverse complement strand
GGATAAGGTGTGGGTTAGTCTTGCATATACGGGGACCCATACAGGTGAAATGTTTGGAATAACCCCTACTGGCAATAAGATAACAACTACGGCTGTTGACATCTATCGCATAGTTAATGGCAAACTTGCAGAGTATTGGAATGTCACTGACAAATTGGGTCTCTTAAAACCACAAGGTGTTGTCGAATACACAGAAAAAGGAAAGAAACTCTTTCCAGAAAATGTCGAGTAACTACGCGCGCGCACACAAATGCATTTTTAAGTCCGATAATCTTACTACTACGATGATATTGCAATAGTGAAAAACGGGTCTGCAGATAGCAGCCCGTTTTTTTCCATTCAAACTTGTAATTAACCCCCAGAATAACCCGTTAGGGGTCACACTAATACCACCTTACGGTTATGCTACAGGCGTAGGAGACGATTGATGAATGAATTCAAACGAAAGCTTACTTTGGATCAGCCGGCAACCTACCAAATCAAAGTACCAGGACACCTCGACGAGAGCTGGGCAGACTGGGCTGGGGAGATGACAATTACCGTCGGAAGTGATAACAATGGCTTGCCTATTTCTACCATTATTGGCACCTTCGACCAGGCTGCCTTGCATGGATTATTGCGCCGACTTTATAATCTAGGTTTACCACTGATTTCTGTCAATTGTCTAGAGGGCAAGTAATTTAGAATATAATCAGTTTATGACCTCCTCAATTTTGGTCACTAAACTCTATATCCCCCCCACCCGGCCGGAGCTTGTCCCACGCCCGCGCCTGATCGAGCGGTTGAAGGAGGGCTTACACCGCAAACTCACTCTCATCTCTGCCCCGGCAGGCTTTGGCAAGACCACATTGGTGACTGAATGGTTGGACAGCATGCAGTTGGATGCCAAAAACAAGGTGGCCTGGCTCTCGCTGGATGAAGGCGAGAACGACCCGGTTCGTTTCCTGACATACTTTATCACTGCCCTGAATCGAGTCGCAGGAATGGAAGGGTCAATCGGGGATGGAGCACTGAGCATGCTCCAATCACCTCAACCGGCACCAAATGAGGCCGTTTTAACTTCCCTGATCAACGAGATCGCCGACCTCCCCAACAAAATAATTTTCGTTCTCGACGACTACTACTTGATTGGATCGTCACCGGTTGACGTTGCGCTCACCTTTCTGCTCGAGAACCTGCCACCACAGATGCACCTGGTCATCGCCACCCGTGAGGATCCAAATCTACCCCTGGCCCGGTTGCGCGCCCTGGGTCAAATGACCGAACTGCGCGTCACGGACTTGCGTTTTACCCCCTCTGAAGCCGCCGAATTTCTCAACCAGGTGATGGGCCTAAACCTCTCGGCAGAAGAGATCGCCGCACTGGAAACCCGCACCGAAGGTTGGATTGCCGGCCTGCAAATGGCTGCACTCTCCATGCAGGGGCGAGAGGACTTTCCAGAATTTATAAGAGCATTTGCCGGAGACAACCGTTACATCGTGGATTATTTAGTCGAGGAGGTCCTGCAGCGTCAACCCGAACGTGTGCGGAGCTTCTTACTGCAGACCTCTATTCTCGACAGGTTATGCGGTCCTCTGTGCGATGCCGTTACCAGTCAGGAAGATAGCAGAGGAATGCTGGAAGCCCTGGAGCGAGGCAACCTGTTTGTCGTTCCGCTCGATGACAAGCGGCAGTGGTATCGCTATCACCACCTCTTCACGGATGTTCTGAAAGTGCGCTTAATGGAGGGGCAAAACAATCAGCTACGTACACTCCATCTGAGGGCGAGCGAGTGGTACGAGCACAATGGTTCGCAGTCCGATTCGATCCGCTACGCACTGGCTGCCGAGGATTTCGAACGGGCGGCGGGCTTGATCGAGCTGGCATGGCCAGCAATGGATGAGAGTTTCCAGCTCGCCACCTGGCTTGGCTGGGGGAAGGCACTGCCAGGTGAAATAATCCGCACCAGGCCTGTGCTCTGTGTTGGGTATGCTTGGGCGTTATTGAATGGTGGCGAGTTTGAGGCCGCCGAGGCCAGATTACTGGATGCCGAACGCTGGCTGGAACCGACAGCTGATATGAGTGAGCAAATGGACGAACCACCGACCAAAATGGTCATTGTGGACGAAGAGCAGTTTCGGTCGCTACCGGTATCGCTAGCTTCAGCCCGTGCATATCATGCCCAGGCTCTCGGCGATGTGCCCGGCAGCGCGAAGTACGCTCGGCTGGCACTCGATCTCATACCTGAGTATGATTATTTCGCGCGCGGCAGAGCAGCTGTTCTCCTGGGGCTCGCCCAGTGGGCAAGCGGTGATCTGGATGCTGCCCACCGATCCTTTGCCGATGCTATGGCTAGTTTTCGGATGGCCGGCAACATTCTTTTCGCAATCAGTTTCACATTTATCCTGGCTGATATCCGCATGACGCAAGGTCGTCTTCACGAGGCAGTAAGTACGTATGAGCGGTCTTTGCAGCTGGCTGCGGGGCAAGGCGAACCTGTACTCCAGGGGACGGCAGACTTGTATTTAGGATTGAGCGAGCTGCTCTGTGAGCAGGGGGACCTGGAAGCCGCCATCCAGCACCTTATGAAAAGCAAAAAGCTGAGCGAACAAGCTGAGGTTTACCAGTATCGCCTGTGCATTGCTCAGGCTCGAATAATGGAGACCCAGGGAGACTTGGATGGCGCTCTCGATCAGCTTGACGAGGCGGAGCGCCATTATCTCAGGGGTCCCATCCCCGATGTGCGTCCCGTTGCGGCGTTGAAGACGCGGGTGTGGGTTAGGCAGGGCAGGTTGACCGAAGCCCTGGGTTGGACGCGCGAGCGGGGTCTGTCCGTTGATGACGAACTCAGCTACCTGCGCGAGTTCGAGCACGTCACCCTGGCGAGGGTACATATCGCCCAGTATATGTACAACCGGGTAGATGGCTCCATTCACGAGGCAGCGGGACTACTGGAGCGCCTCCTGGAAGCGGCGGATGAAGGTGGGAGGATGGGAAGCTTGATTGAAATCCTTGCGCTGCGGGCACTTGCTCACGAAGCACAGGGGGACATTCCTCCTGCTCTCGTGTCACTGGAACGTGCCCTTACGCTGGCTGAGCCTGAGGGCTATGTCCGTGTCTTTGTTGACGAAGGTATGCCGATGGCTCACCTATTGTCCGCAGCAGCTGCTCAAGGGATTATGCCGGATTATACGGGTAAGCTGCTGGCTGTATTTGAGAGTGAGCAGCAGAAGAGCGAAGGCAAATATTATCGACCCCCTGCCCAGCCTCTTATCGAGCCATTGAGCCAGCGAGAGTTTGAAGTCCTGCAGCTCATGGCCCTGGGACTCTCGAATCGAGAGATCAGCGAGCGGCTTTTCCTCGCTTTGAGTACTGTTAAAGGGCACAATCGGAGAATCTTTGGCAAACTAGGGGTCCAACGACGCACCGAAGCTGTAGCGCGCGCTCACGAATTAGGCCTGCTGTAGGTTAGTCATTAGTTTGCCCGCGAACCTGGAATCAAGAACCGAACGTGTGCGGTCTATTAAACCTAAACTTTAGAACTTCAAGCCTCTCAGCAATCCCAAAGCAATACCCCCAAACCATACTTTAGTATCTATACGCTAATACCTTCTTGCAGATATGCTACCTGTACATTTAACACGTGGCACAGACTGTTATGACCTGCCATACAGGTACAGTGCAATGTCAAACCAAAGCAACCCAAAAACTAATCCCGGTCAACCAATGGTCTATCAAATCAGGATCAAGGGCCATCTGGATCCTCGCTGGACAGAATGGTTTGGTGGTCTAACCATCACGCTGGAAGATAACGGCGATACCCTTTTAACCGGCTCGGTAGTCGATCAGGCCGCGCTGCATGGATTGCTAAAAAAAGTGCGTGATTTAGGAATGCCATTGCTCTCGGTCAATCGCATTCAGCCCGGCCAGGCAGATGCGTCAGGTGTCAAACAGTAAATTGAGGCAGGATAGCGATATTTAGAAAGGAGGTTAGCCTATATAGCATTTTTACCCTATTTCAGCCCCAGGAACAGGATGGGCGACTTCAAGTTCAATTCAATGAAACTTATCAATATGGTTTAATAAAAGGAGATAATAGATGAAGAATTTACAGAAGATGGGCGGCATTGCCGCACTGTACATGGCAGCAGCATACGTGGTGGGTATGGTGGGTTTTCTCACCGTAGTGGACGTTTCTAGTGTTGTTGATCCTGTCCAGAAGGTGGCTTTAATGGCGGACAACCTGGCCTTCCTGTACATAATGCACCTAATTGTCTATGTGGTATGGGGCATCTTTATGGTTGTCCTGGCGCTGGCGCTCTACGAGCGGTTGAAGGCCGGCTCACCAGCAATAGTGCAGACAGCGACTGTCTTCGGGATATTCTGGGGCTGCGTGATCATTATTAGTGGCATGATAAATAACTCCGGCATGGAAATTGTCGTCGATCTCTATGGTAAAGATCCGGCTCAAGCTGCGACGGTCTGGTTGGCAAT
>JALHTN010000156.1 GCA_022865865.1 Anaerolineales bacterium | reverse complement strand
CAGATTCTGCGGCGGATCAAACTCAATTGATCCCCAGCCAGCCGGTTGAAGCGACCCCTTCCGTGAATGCCGTGCAGGTCTCTGCTACACCAATCCCCAGCGCAACGTCCATTGCGACCCTGATTCAAACGACAGTCCCAACCTCTAATCCCAAAGCCACTCCCACGGAATCTGTTCTCTTGTGCTCACCGCTTGAGATCCACCCCCTGGAGGAGCTGCCGGAGATCATCGGGGATGCCTATGATCCGCCGCGACCCGGACGGGAGGAAAGGCATCACGGCATTGATTTCGGCTATTATCACTACCAGGATCGCGATTCGATGTTGGGTGAGCCCGTGCAGTCCATCCTGCCGGGGAAGGTTGCCTCTGTGCTGACGGGGCAGTATCCTTACGGCAATATGGTGATGATCGAAATTGGCGCATCTGATCTCCCGGTTGATGTCCTGGAACGGATCGAAATACCCGCGGGACAATCCCTGTACATACTCTACGCCCACCTGGACCAGCCACCAGAGGTAATTTTGGGTGATCGAGTAGGGGCTTGCCAGCCTTTAGGGGTGGTGGGTATGAGCGGCAACACGGATATCCCCCATCTGCACATCGAGACTCGCTTGGGACCTGCGGGCCAGGTATTTGAAAGTATGCGCTTCTACGACACGCGCGCCACCCAGGCCGAGATGGATGCCTATGTAATGTGGCGCACCAGCGGGATATTTCAGCATATCGACCCGCTGCTGCTGCTGGCACCCGAGGCTGTTCCAACAGCTACCCCCGAAAGTAATTAACTCAAATCAGCCTGGGTTTCGATACTGCTGCTGGCCGGGGAGGTCAAATCTTGCCCTTTGTAATATGACCAACCCAAAATGAATAACCCCACCTGTGAGATTCCCAACCAGACCAATAAGATCGTCAATACGACGGATATCATGTCAATCCAGGTTGGCAAGTTCGTCTCCAGATAGGTGAGCTGCTCCTGGGTGGATTCGATTTTCTCTTCATACTCATCCAGGGTGACCAGCAGGGAGGCGATGGATTCCTCAAGTTTGGCAAAACCGGTGGAGAGGGAATCGACCGTATCCTGGGTAGTTTGTGAGAGCTGCTCAATTTTCCCGCCGCCTTCTTCAATCTGATTCTGCAGGTTCTGCAGCTTCTCAGCCCCCTGCTCGATTTCATCGATGCCTGGGATTTGAATATTGACCAGCGGCAGCTCGTTGATCCTCTCCAGGGTTTCCTTGATCGTGAGCAGCGATTCTCTCAGGGTGCTGATGCCGCCTGCCACGCTGTCCAGCACCGGTGAGAGAGTGTCTTCAACACGGCCAACAATATCCGCCAGCCGGTTGAGGTCTTCTTCAGCGTTGATGCCCAGCGTCTCCAGGATGGCCTGCAGCAGATCCAACTGCGCCCCGGCTGAGATCAGCTCTACTTTGGATAATTCAATGGCCGCTGCCGCGCCGTCCAGGTCCTGGGAGGTATTTTCAATCAGCGTCAAAGCACGTTCGGTCAAGGGCTGGTTGTACACCCAGATGCCGATCAAACCACCCAGGCTGACCAGGAAGAAAATAACGCTGAGGATGAGAAGTGCCATACCAATGATAGGTTTAATTTTGTTCTTGCGATCCGGTTCCATGGAGCCCTACTTTCGGTGATTTGCGCTTGCAAGCGGTCACCTATAATGGCATTGTGTTCTGAATTTGGGTTGATTATAGCCCATCCTGCAGGATAAGGATGAGCGCTCAATTAAAATGACGTGAACCAATAGCGTGTCAAATCAAATAATAAATGTTGCTGAGATAGGGTTATTAGTTCATAGTTGCTTGCTT
>JALHTN010000155.1 GCA_022865865.1 Anaerolineales bacterium | reverse complement strand
GGGCTGCAAACCAGTGTTTAGATTTGATCCGCAAATTATAGGATACTATCAGCTCAAGCCAAAAATGAATTAATAAACCCAGATCATTCTTCACGAATTATGTCGAAAGGGAAAATAATGGCTGAAATTCCAGATTTATTATTGACCAATGCAATCGTCCTGACCATGGATGAGGAATTGAACCAGTATGATCCTGGTGCTGTTGCCGTTTCCGGGGATTCAATCCTCGCCGTGGGTCCGGAAAATGAGATTCGCCAGGCATATACTGCTCACCAGGTGATCGATTGTGAAGGGAAAGTGGTCATGCCAGGCTTGATCAATGCCCACACGCATGTCCCCATGACCCTGCTGCGCGGTTTGGCCGATGATCTGCGCCTAGATGTCTGGTTGATGGGCTACATGATGCCCGTGGAACGGGAGTTTGTATCGCCAGATTTCGTCCGCCTGGGCACACAGCTGGCTTGCGTGGAATTAATCCGTAATGGCGTTACTTGTTTTGCAGATATGTATTATTTCGAGGAGCAGGTTGCCCGCGCAACTTCGGAAGCTGGTCTGCGCGCCTTATGTTCCCAAACCGTGTTGAAATTCCCGACGCCGGATGCCGAATCATATGAAGAATCACTGGCTGAAGCCCGAGAGTTTATTTATCGCTGGAAAGACCATCCCCTGATAGTGCCATCAGTTGCCCCTCACTCGCCTTACACCTGTACGGAAGATATTTTATGTGCGACTTCCGAATTGGCGGTTGAATTTGACGTCCCTCTGCATATCCATCTCGCCGAGACGGAAACCGAAGTCGAAAACTCACGTGCTGAGAACGGGATGCCCGTCATACCCTATGTTAAGAAAAACAACATCTTCAATGCCAAAGTTCTGGCAGCCCATTGTGTGCATATCGACGAAGGAGAGATGCGTACCCTGCTCCACCACTCTGCCGGGGTAGCACACTGTCCCTCCTCGAATATGAAGCTTGCCTCAGGTGCTGCACCGGTTAGTGATATGCTGTCCATAGGATTGAATGTAGGTATTGGGACGGATGGGCCTGCCTCAAACAATGACCTCGACATGTTTGAAGAGATTCGCATGGCTGCCTTCCTGGCAAAAGGGATCACTGGCGACCCCACCACGGTACCCGCCTCCACAGCCCTTTCAATGGCTACTCGATTAGGGGCCAAGGCGATGCACATGGATGATATCATCGGCACCTTGGAACCAGGAAAACGCGCTGACCTGATCATTGTAGATATATCCACTTTGCACAATGCACCCCGATTTCAGCGCAATAAGGTCAATGTTTATTCTCAATTAGCCTACGCTGCAAAATCAACCGATGTCCAATCTGTCATGGTCAATGGGCGCTGGTTGATGCGCGATCGGGAATTGGTCACGCTGGATGATGCAAATTTAATCACCCTTGCCGACGAATACGCTCACCGGATTGATTCCTTCCTGGTGGAACGAGAGAAATCTGTTCTTTCCAAGCTGGTCGCGATCGGTGGGGCAATGGAAGAGGAAAGTTTCGAAGTTCAGGTCAAAGTACGCGTATCTGACCCAGACTCTCTTCTCAAAGCCATTAAGGGACCAGGTTTAGAGATTCTGTATTCACGCCACTACCACGAATATGACGTGTACTTCATGTTTGCAGATCCGGATCAAGGGATACTGCGCTACCGTGAAGACGAGTATATCGATGAAAACGACCAGATCACCAATGCTCGCTACCGCTTGACCATGATTGGACCTGCCAGGGAAGCTCAATATGAGAGCGATGTCCTCCTTTCTCGCAGCCGCTACATTGCTCCTGCCACGCATAGCTTGCGCTTTTACCGGGAATATTTCAATCCTTCTAAAGAAGTGGTGGTGGAGAAACACCGCCTGCGTTGGCGAGTTTTATTCAAGGGCACGGAGTTTTTTATCAATCTCGATCGAGTCGATGACCCAGCTCTGGGCCATTTCTTGGAAGTGAAAAGCCGCACATGGAGCCGCCGGGATGCAGAACACAAGGCATTTCTGGCGGTCGATTTAATGGAATTCTTGAATGCCTCTTCTCTAGACACATTAACTGAAGATTACGTGGAGATCGTCACCAAATCTTGATTTCTAATCAAACCAATGAATTGAACTTAATTTTATTCCCCAGGATCTGTCACCAGGGAATAGATTTGGTTGATATTTTTATTTAGGTAGATTATCCCGTAAGCACTTGAGATGGTGAAATTGGGGACATAGTTCCCTGGTCTCGCATTCCTTTGCACTTCCCTGATTGAGCTTTCAAATTAAATGTTATACTCACGCAATGGATTCAACTTTGCGATTCGCTACACAGCTGGCCAGAGATACTGGTAAACATTTGCTGGAGTATTTCAATCCCAACGGCACTTATACCAGCCTGAAAGAAGACTTCAGCGTTGTAACGGAAGCCGACCTTTCAGCAGACCAAATGATCGCTGAAGCAATTCAGCACCAATTCCCCGCAGATGCTTATATCAGCGAAGAACTGCAGCCTGCAATCGGTGCAGTTGATTCAGCAGTGTGGGTGGTTGACCCCTTGGATGGGACCACGAATTTTAGTTTGGGATTACCGATCTGGGGTGTTTCCATCGCTCGCATCGTGAACGGGTGGCCTGAGATAGGGGTGGTTTATTTCCCATTTCTCAACGAAATATTTACAGCCTCGCGAGCTGCTGGCGCTTTCATGAACGATGAACCCATTCATTCACAACCTCCTTTACCAGGGAAAACAACATCTTTTTTCTCCTGCTGCACCCGAACACACCAGCACTATGACGTCACCATCCGCTACAAAACCCGCATTCTCGGATCTGCTTGCTACTCATTATGCGCTGTGGCGCGAGGCATGGCCGTAGTAGGTTTCGAAGCCACACCGAAGATTTGGGATATCGCTGCCGGCTGGTTGATCGCCCAAGAATCTTCCGCGGTAATTGAGACCTTAGATGGTTCTCAACCATTCCCCTTGCGGGATAAATTTGATTACCGCTCCATAAGTTTCCCAATCCTAACGGCTGCCAACCAGGAGCTATTATTAAAATCCAGAGAGCAAATCAAGCCAAAAACACAGTCATCATAATATTTCAACGAATAATTGGAGGCAAGCATGGAGTACCGTTACTTAGGGCAATCTGGTCTGCAGGTCTCAGCGCTTTCGCTGGGCGCCTGGGTTACTTATGGTGGACAGGTCGGGGAGCAGATCGCCTACCAGTGCATGGAAGCCGCGCTTAATGCGGGGGTGAATTTCTTTGACAATGCTGAAGCCTATGCCCATGGAGAAGCTGAAACGGTGATGGGTAAGGTGATCAAGAAAGCAGGTTGGAAGCGCTCTGATTTGGTGATTTCAACCAAAATCTTCTGGGGTGGTCGGGGTCCCAATGATAATGGCTTGTCCCACAAACACGTCGTCGAGGGAGCCCTAGCATCTTTGGAGCGCTTACAGTTAGATTATGTAGACTTGATCTTCTGCCATCGTGCTGATCTCCATACCCCCATCGAAGAAACGGTCCGTGCGATGACCTATTTGATCAACCAGGGAAAGGCGTTTTATTGGGGTACCAGTGAATGGAGTCCGGATAAGATCATGGAGGCTTATGCAGTTGCCCGGCGTGAACATCTAATTCCACCTTTGATGGAGCAGCCTCAGTACAACATGTTCAATCGCAAGCGCGTAGAAAGGCATTATGCACACCTGTACCAAAGGATTGGTTTGGGCACCACGATCTGGAGCCCTTTGGATAGCGGGATACTGACGGGCAAGTACAATCAGGGCATCCCTGAAGACAGCCGCTTGAATTTAGAGGGTTATGATTGGCTGAAGGAAGATTACCAAAGCCCCGAAGGTAAAGAGAAGCTCGAAAAAGTCGCCCTGCTAATGCCGATCGCTGAAGAACTTGGCTGCACGATGGCGCAGCTGGCCTTAGCCTGGTGTTTGGTAAATCCGAACGTCAGCACAGTGATCACCGGAGCATCTCGCCCGGAGCAGGTTGTCGAGAACATGTCCGCCCTCGAGGTGGTACCCAAGCTGACCAGCGAAATTCTGGAGCGAATTGAGCAAATCCTGGATAACAAACCCAATCCAGAACCGGATTTTCGTTAAGCTCGAAGGGGTTTTTTAGTTCGCTGGGAGGTCTAATTCTGACCTCCCAGTTTTTTTTATTCTATGTTTCATGCCGGTTGGCGGATGATCGCCTTCAGTTTCCCCGTCACGGTTCTACACCTCGAAGCTATATAAGTTGAATGGATAGATTGCCGATGAATAGAAGGGGGGGTAAAGAGAAATTCAGGTTATGAATTGATTTCTGCTGCGTCATGGGAGTTGGAGAATTAGGATTGTGGGAAAAGAAATGAGGTTTTTGTAAGAATAGTTTTTTTTCGTTAATAATCCATTACCACATACTTCCAAGCCATAGGAGGAAACCGGTTATGAGAACCAGAGGCCAAACAATAAACCCAATACCCATCCCGACAGCCGCAATAACCCTTGTTATCGAGTCTTTTTCAGCCCGTGGGTAGGAGATCAAACCTAGAATGATCGCCAGTATGCTGGCTGCAATTGAGGATAGGCACAAGTAATAAAAGAATCGAACTGCATTATCAATATCAGTGCATACAGTCCAATCAACTATCTCACAAGAAATGATGAAAGGAAATATTGATAATGGAATCACACCAAACATAGCAATAACTGCCAGCACAAGACTCGCGATCGCCAATTTATCCCTGGCTGTACTTGAAATTCCATTTTCATCCTGATTGCTCATGATAGGTTACTTTGTCTTTCCGCATAACCAGTATAAAGAATTAATTATCGGAAATTAATCTCGGAATTAGTAGCGGAATTAGTAGCAAGCTAAAAGCGAATGTGTCATAATTACTTTTATCCTATTCTAAAGAAGGAACAGAAATGGACAAACTACTCCATGGTGGAAAAACCGCGAACCGCCTTCGTTTCTCACTTATGGGATAATATTATCAAGGGTATTTAATACATATAAGAGCAAATCATGAATATCCTCATCGCCAT
>JALHTN010000154.1 GCA_022865865.1 Anaerolineales bacterium | reverse complement strand
CGGGCAAAATACCTGATCGCAGTCATGGGCGATGACGGCGCCAATGCAGAAGTGGCGGTCCGGGCCGAAGAGCTGCTGCAGGAGCGAACATCAGGTGTGCTGACCTGCCTGATCCACATCGTCGACCCACAGCTTTATGATTTGCTTAGGGAGAAAGAGTTGGGGGAGCAGGACGGTTCAGGTTATCGATTGGAGCTGTTCAACATCTATGACCGTGGCGCTCGCATGATGCTTCACTCAGGTGGAGAGCCAGGAGCAAAACATGCACCGGCAGCAATCCCAGGCCATATACTGGTGGTCGGAATGGGGAAATTGGGAGAGAGCGTGGTTCTGCATGCCATCAAGGGTTGGCGCGAGAAAAACCTTTCAAAGAACGACCGCCTTAAGATCACAGTTGTTGATCGAGATGCACAGTTGAAAACGGAATCGCTTTGCGTTCGCTTCCCGCAAATAGATCAGGTTTGCGATATCGTCCCGCTCCAGATGGAGGTGAATTCACCGGATTACCTCAGAGCAGATTTCCTTCATAATCCCTCTGGGCGGAGCGCGGTGGAGCGGGTTTATGTCTGCCTGGATGATGACTCACTTGGA
The DNA here is from genome assembly GCA_022865865.1 of Anaerolineales bacterium. Next base: position 5,449 of record JALHTN010000154.1, on the reverse strand, counting down.
CTGCAGGCTGGCTTATCCCTGCTGCAACAAATGAAGACCCACAAGGTGCCGATTGTGATCCGCATGGTGGAAGACACTGGCCTGGCAACCCTCCTTGGGGATGGTGATACGCGCCAGGGGACATTTAAACAATTGTATGCTTTTGGTCTGCTCAACCAGACCTGCACAGCTGATTTACTGCTCGGGAGTACCCATGAGGTTCTGGCACGTGAATTGCATTCTATTTATCTCAATGAGCAGGTATTAGATGAAGGGAATATAGGCCAGAGCGAAGCGCTGGTTCCCTGGGAGCAGCTGCCAGAAAGATTAAAAGAATCCAACCGGGTCCAGGCTGCCAACATCGGAAGTACACTCGCTGAAACCGGTTATCGTATTGCCCAAATGCGAGATTGGGAGGCAGGCGATCTCCAATTCTCTCCTCAAGAGGTTGAAACCATGGCGCGCTTGGAACACGAGCGCTGGTGCCAAGAACGCAAACGGACAGGATGGACTTATGGAGCCCATCGGGATGCAGACAAGAAGACCAACCCTGCCCTTGTCGAATGGGAAGTTTTAGAGGAAGAGGAGAAAGAGAAGAACCGGCGCTATGTGCGCGGATTACCCCGCACGCTGGCTCGGGTAGGTTTCCAGATTGAGCGTTATTAGTGTGATTTGTTTTCATATTGAATTTATCCAGAAGAATATTTTCGGAGATCCTCCAATCAATCGATCCAGCGTCAAGAAGGACAAAGAATATGGCCCATGATGTGTTTATCAGTCACTCCTCTAAAGACAAAACGATAGCTGATGCGGTTTGTGCCACACTTGAAAAACGGGGCATTCGCTGCTGGATCGCTCCGCGGGATGTTCCACCAGGCCAATCCTGGCCAGCAGCACTTGTCGATGGGATCAGGAATAGTAAAGTCTTTGTGCTCGTCTTTTCTGACGTTTCCAATCAGTCAAAGCAGGTCACAACTGAGGTAGGGGAGGCATTTGACAACAGCATTCCTATTGTTCCTTTTAGAATCGATGATGTTAAACCTTCCCGGGAGATGGGTTATTACATCAAATCCATCCACTGGTTGGATGCTATGAACCCACCGATGGAACGCCACCTCGATAAACTGGCAGAATCGGTAACGGCGTTGCTTTCTATTGAGAAGAAAGATCAGCTGCCGGCTGTGGAAACTGTGTTCGAATCACCGGAACAAAAGAGCTGGCCATTGCCAACGTGGGCGACTGTATTAATTATTCTCGCTGCGGTGGTGATCATCGGGGGAATTGGGATTTGGGCATTTCCCCAAATGGGTTCTGGGACCAGTCCAACAAGCCCAACGGAAGTTTCCTCACCAACTGAAGTTGCTTCTACTGGAGAAGTCGTGGAGAACCCATCAGATGTGACTTCTACTCCAGACAGCGGGAGTGATTGGCATCCATTAACATTTATGATCCCGAATCCTCAAATTTGGGATGTAACTGTAGATAACCAATATACTGCGATCGAGCAACGCGATACCGATGCGTATGCTTGGTCTACACAAAGTTTTCAAGGCGATATGATGGTAAGTCTGGAGCTCAGGAGCGCGGTGGAGGCGCTGGACCTCGGGTGGGATGAGATGAATAGTCAGATTCCAAGCCAAAGTTCAGGATGCGTAATCATCTATGGCGATGGTACTATGCATTCCTATGGAAGCCTAGTTTTTTGTGTGCACTGGGATGGTTATTTTCTTGATAAGCATTACTCTCGCTATGACGCTGATCAAAATCGCCCCGAAGAATACTTGGCGTATATCCTTCACGATAACCCTTCTGAAAAAGTCTATTCAGTGAGGGTCGAAATCTTAGATGATATGGCCAGCATGTATGTGAACGGGGAACAAGTGTTATCTTCCTTTTTCGATACGGAGGAAATCGATCGCAGTGGAAGAATAGGATTGTTTAAATACTGGTCAGACGGGGAGATTACTTTTTCAAATATTCAAATAAAAACGCCCAGCGACGGAAACTAAGAGGCATCAGTTTCCTTATTGGGAGAATTGAAATGCCAATTGGAATTCCCACCTCAAGAAGTGGAAATTATGGCGCGCGTGGAACACGAGCGCTGGTTCCAAGAACGAGAAGAAGCAGGTTGGACTCATGGACTTGATTGGGATGCAGACAAGAAGACCAACCCTGACCATGTCGAATGGGGTGATCTGCCGGAGGAAGAGAGAGAAAAGAACCTGCGTTTTGTGCGTGGATTACCTCGCTCGCTAGCTCGGGCAGGTTTCCAGATTGAGCATTATTAGTGTGATTTGTTTTAGTATTGAATTTATCCAGAAGAATATTATCAGAGGTACTCCAATCAATCGATCCAGCGTCAAGAAGGAGAAAGAACATGGCCCATGAGGTGTTTATCAGCTATTCATCTGAGAATAAAACGGTTGCAGATGCGATCTGCGCCATGTTAGAAAACAGGAAGATTCGTTGTTGGATTGCTCCTCGTGATGTCCCTCCAGGCAAACTTTACGGGGCTTCTTTGATCAATGCGGTTAAATCCGCTCGGGTAATGGTCTTGATCTTGTCTGAAGACACAAATCAATCACAATATGTTGTCCGTGAACTGAACGCAGCGGTTGCCAAAGGAGTTCCGATTATTCCTTTCCGGATTGAGGAAGTTCTACCTTCGGAAGAGTTGGGTTTCTACATCGACTCACTTCACTGGTTGGATGCAATGAACCCGCCCCTGGAACGCGATCTAAAAAAATTAGCGAATTCAGTTGGGGGTTTCTTATCTGCTGGAGATGTGGATCAACCACCAGCTTCAGAGACCGTAGTTACAGAGATTGCGAAAAAGCGAAAATCTTTACCGCTTTGGGCAATTGGCCTAATCGGTCTCGCTGCGGTAGTGATCCTGGGGATTGTGAGCTTATGGGTCGTCCCCAAGTTGAACTCAGCACCTTCCTCTCCCACATCTACTACAGTTGCATTGCTTGCCGATCCATCTGATATATCAAACCCTGAAACAACTCCTTCTCCAGAAGGTTCTTCAGAACCCGGATGGAGTGATTGGAGACCGCTTTCGTTCAATATCCCTAATGATACGACTTGGAGCTATTCAGGAGAAAATACATATACAGCATTCACAGGTTATCCAGGAGACTCCATAGCATGGTCTGATGAAACATTTGATGGTGATCTGATATTATCTCTCGATATTGGGAAAATTGGTGATAGTGCATCTGGATCGATCATCGTCTATGGGGATGGTGCAGGATTTTCGGAAGGAAACTTAATTTTTACATTAGGTGATGGAATCTTTTGGGTCGAAGAACATTCTAGTTATCATCAGGGTGAAAATTACTTAGCAGTATACGAATCGGATATGGACTTTCAAAATCTGGTTTTTTCAGTAACGATTGAAATTGCTGGCGATAAAGCCAACTATATAATTGATGGAGAAAAAGTGGCCTCATTCTTTATCCCATCTGAGATTAATCGCTCTGGCAGAATTGGGATTACTCAGCATTGGGAGGTACCGGATGATAGAACGTACTCCAATATAATGATCAAAACGGTCAGTATTGGCGATTGAAAATATACTGCTGGAAAATCCTTAGATTGAACAATCACTTTAGTCCATTCTGGTCTGTATTTACAAGTGCAATAACAAACCACACTGAATGGAAAAAGGCAATTCGCGAAAATGGGACTCGATACCAATGCATTAAGATCGCCAGACGATGAAAAACTCAGCCAGGTAACCATTATCCAAAATAAAAATATTTTTAGGTCGACACCATGAAGAGGCTAAATGTCTGATGTTTTCATCTCCTACTCGCGCAAAGACATCGCCTTTGCGCGCCTGCTGCATAACGCCCTGGATGAAAGTGAGCTCGAAACCTGGATCGACTGGCAGGATATCCCCCCCAGCGCGGATTGGCTGGCTGAAGTTTACGAAGCGATTGAGGCCGCCGATACATTTATCTTCGTGATCAGTGAGACGTCAGTTGACTCGGATATCTGCCAGCTCGAGATCGCCCACGCTGAGAAGAACAACAAGAGATTAATCCCGATTGTGGTCAGTGAAATCGATCCCGGATCCGTGCATCCCACCCTGGCTGCATTAAATTGGATATTCTTCAAAGAAGGAGATCAGTTCCAACCCGCAGTCCAATCCCTAATCGATGCCATCCAGACAGACCAGGTCTGGGTCAAGCGGCACACTCGCCTCCAGATCCGGGCATTGGAGTGGGACCGCAACAAGCAGGAGCGAGGTTACCTGCTGCATGGGCAGGATCTGGTGCAGGCAGAAGCCTGGCTCTCCCAGGCAGCGGAGAAAGACCCCCAACCCACGGCTTTACAAACACAATACATCCTGGCCAGCCGCCAGGAAGCCACCCGCCGCCAGCGGCTCACCTTAATTGGGGTGGCAATAAGTCTGGTGGTCGCCATCGGGTTGGGCATCCTGGCCTGGACCCAGCGCAACCAGGCGGTCAGCGCAGGCAACATGCGCGCGACAGCTCAGGCAGAGGCAGTCAGTGAGGCCCAGGCGCGTGCCACTGCCCAGAATGTAGCGGAAGCCGCCAGCACAGAAGCGGTCGCACAGCGGAACGAAGCCCTGCACCAAACCAGTCTGGCACGCTCAGGATTCTTTGCAGCAGAATCTATCTCCCACCTGGAAGACAATCTAGACCTGGCCACCCTGTTGAGTATCGAATCTGTAAACAACGCCGATACGCTACAGGCCCGCGGCAGTCTGTTAACTGCCCTGCAGTACTACCCGCAGCTCGATCGCTACCTGCACGATCATGTAGGCAACGTGAGTGCCGTCGCATTCAGTCCAGATGGGGAAATTCTAGTCACCGCCGGCTGCGCAGAAGAGGATCCCATATCTAAATCCTGTTCTGCGGGAGAAATCCTGCTGTGGGATATCCCGGAAGGCGAGCTGATCCAGCGCCTGGAACCGGTACATCCCGGCTTTATGTCCGACTTGGCATTCAGCCCGGACGGTTTGCTGATGGCCTCCAGCAGTTGGGGCGGGGATATCGCCTTTTGGGATACTGAGACCTGGCAGCTGGCCGGTGATCCAATTTTCACGGAAACCACCGGGCGACTGCCGGGCATTGAATTCTACCCGAACGGGAAAATATTAGTCTCGAGTCACGAGACCTCCATGCATGATCCCGTCAGTGGGACAAGCCAGATCAGCGCTGAGATCCGTTTCTGGGATACCGCCACAGCTGAACTGATTGAACGAATTCCTTTCATTGGACACATGGCATTCACCAGCTTGGAGTTCAACCCGGATGGGGAGACCTTCGTCACCGCCATCAACTCTGGTCCAGTAATTCGTTTGTGGGACGCGCAGGAGCGCGAGATCCTTCCTGATGCCTTTTCCAGCTACGAAGCTGTGCCTCACAGCCTGGCTTTCAACCCCAGTGGGACCATTCTCGCCCTGGGAAATTTCGATGGCAGCATCATATTTTGG
>JALHTN010000153.1 GCA_022865865.1 Anaerolineales bacterium | reverse complement strand
TTCAAAGTACCAGATTCGATCCTGGGAGTGCGTGATCCAAATCTTGCATAGAAGTTAGGATAATTTAACGCCATCCTTATGGCAATGATGCTCTCCATTCTCTATAATGTTGTCAACTTCGCAGAGAAGAATCTTAGAGAAAGGAGGTAAAAACCAATGTTATTCGCACCGAAAGAAAAAGGACAAGGTCTCGTAGAATACGCTTTGATCCTCGTTTTAGTAGCTGTCGTTGTTATTGTTATTTTAGCCCTGCTCGGACCCGCAATTGGCAACGTTTTCAGCTCAATTATGAATAGTATTTGATGTCCAATAGGAGTTAGATTTATGGTTGCTGCAGTAGGGCCCCGATTTTCGGGGCCCTTACTGTTTCTGTAAGTTTGCAGGCTTGTTAGCCAAGAATGCATAGAATGGTTTTATCATAACGCCAAAGTGAAATCGTATGTCTGCATAGGTAATGGAGGTATTCATGCGAAAAGGCCGCGTATTTTTCATCATTGCGTTAATATTGGTCCTGGGGTTGGCTGCAGTCGCGCTATTCTATTTTCGTGGCTTGCCGTCGAGCACCGGTGAATCAGCGACTGAGACCGTAGAAGCACCAGTTGTGGATATGGTCGAAGTAATCGTCATAACCCAACAAACACCCCGGGGATATTTGCTCAATGAAACTGTTCTCGGGACGATCGAAATCCCGAGGGAAATGTTGATCGAAGGCTATTTTACAGATATGGCTGCCGTAGTTGGTAGGCAGGCCAGGGTAGATCTGGATTCTAATATGCTGCTTACCAGCAGTATGGTGGTTGATAGCCCCGACCAATTATCAGCAACTGGTTCCCTGGCAGCTCTATCCATACCGCGAGGGATGGTGGCCATATCGATACCGATCAATCGGTTGACAAGCGTTTCTTATGCACCTCAACCAGGAGATCATGTTAATGTGATCGCAACCTTACTGATACTGGATTTGGATACAGATTTCCAATCTGCTACCCCAAACAGGAATGCAGCTGTGCTTGGGGCTGGTCCTGGTGTTGTGGTTGGAGCTGAGACAGAAACAGATATATCGGTAGATGCAAACACAGATCTATCGAAAGTCACTGCTCAAACAATTGGAGCAGGGCCAACCAGTGTGATAGGTAGGACTGCGATAGATCCACTGCTGGAGCAAACACTGTATGTTGTCCCATCTGAAAGTCAACGTCCAAGATTGGTCAGCCAGACTTTATTGCAGGATGCGATAGTTTTGGGTGTGGGTGATTTTCCGCTGACGGATGAAACCCAAGAGGAACCGACTCCAACACCGGAGCTGCCTCCAGTGGAAGGGGATCTGGAATCATCAGCTGAATACACCAGCGAATACCCTGTGGAGGCTGAGCTGGTCAAAGCTGAACCAAAGCTGCCTGATCTGATCACCTTGATAGTGAATCCCCAGGATGCTGTCACACTGAATTATCTGGTTTATGCAGGTGCGCAGCTTACCCTGGCATTAAGGCCCTCCGGTGACGATACTCGCGTGCAAACTGAAGCGACGACTTTAGATTTCTTACTCACGCAGTACAACATCCCCGTCCCAGTTAAGCTGCCTTTTGGCATGGAACCTCGTGTGGATGATCTGCTGCCACCTGAATTACCGAATGACGTTGAACCAACACCTGAACCATAAAAGAGATAACAGACCTTAACAAAGCGGTGGGAAACTAATTAATGGAGAGAGTCCATGAGCAATGAAAATTTGATCAAGGTGCTGATAGTTGATGATATCGCTGAAACTCGAGAGAATATCCGTAAATTACTGCAATTCGAAGCGGATTTCGAGATAGTGGGTGCAGCCCGCAATGGGCAAGAGGGAATTGACCTAGCGAAGGAACTGCAGCCGGATGTGATCCTGATGGATATCAATATGCCTGGCATTGACGGGATCACCGCAACTGAAACGATTAGAGAAGAGGTGCCGCATTCACAGATCGTTATATTAACCATACAAACGGATCCGAGTTATATGCGGCGTGCGATGCTGGCTGGGGCGCGCGATTTCCTCACAAAACCACCATCTGTAGACGAGATGATCGGAGCAATCCGCCGAGCTGGCGAGCTGGCACATGAAGAACGAGAAAAATCAAAAACCACATATACCATAAAATCTGGAAACGGATCGGGACCGGTGGGGATGAACAGGTCAGGAAAAATTATTTCGGTTTTCAGCCCGAAAGGTGGGGTTGGAACGACTATGATAGCCGTTAACTTGGCAGTTTCCCTTCAAAGGGAAGAAACACCGGTGGTATTGGTTGATGGCAACATGGAGTTCGGGGACGTGATGGTGTTTGTAAACCAGCAAGCAAAGAACAGCATCGTCGATCTAGCGCCAAGGGCGGATGAACTCGATCCAGACGTCATTGAAGAAGTCACCATGCTGCACCCAGCCTCGGGGATTAAGATCTTGGCTGCACCTTCACGACCAGAATTTGCGGAAAATGTGAATGGTGAGCAGTTCGGGAAAGTCCTCCAATATTTATGCAATTTCTATTCCTATGTTGTTGTCGACTGTGCCTCATCGCTAAGTGATGTCACTTTATCAGCAATTGACTGCGCAGACCTGATCATCCTGGTAACTACACAGGAAATCCCCGCGATAAAAGATTCGCGAATGTTCCTTGATTTATTGAAACCGCTGAATATCAGCCGCGAAAGATTGCTGTTTGTGATGAACAAATATGACAAGCGGATCGGGATCAAGCCTGAAAAAGTAAGTGAAAATTTCAAACAAGAATTAAAAGTTGTGATTCCATTTGAGGAGAAGGTGGTGCTGCCCTCCATCAATCGGGGAGTGCCCTTCATGTTGGGAGAGAAATCAAAGTCGATCAGCCGAAGTTTTGTGTCCTTGAATGAAGCAGTTCGGAAGCAACTCTCAAATGGTAAAGAAAAGGTAGCCGTGGAGGCACCTGAAAAAATTGGGGTCGTTAGTCGGTAAACGTTAAAGGTAGTAAGCGGAGGCGGAAAGGATGTCACTACTAAAGCGGATAGAGAATGGGCAAACAACTTCTACCGGTGCTGGTAATGGTAAGGATGGCAATTCCCAATTGGGCAAGCTTCAATCTCGAAGTGCCCAATCCGGGGGAGTAAGTACCCAGCGAGACACGTACTCGGATTTAAAGTCAAGAGTCCAAAACCGGTTGCTGGCAGAGCTTGATCCGACGATGGATGTCACCCGGGTGGGTGAAGTCCGAAATACGATCCAGGATCTTTTCGAACAGGTTTTAGCGGAAGAAAATATTGTTTTAACCCGCCAGGAAAGGCATCGGCTATTCGAGCAGATCGCGGCCGAGATCCTTGGTTTAGGACCACTGCAGCCGCTTTTGGAGGATGGTTCAATCACAGAAATCATGGTGAATGGGGCTAAGAATGTATATAT